>JAGQQT010000163.1 GCA_020426065.1 Planctomycetaceae bacterium
CTCTGCTTTTACCGATACTTCAGAGTTCCAGTCTGGTTTAATCATTGTCAGCCGGTAAAATGGAAAGCCTTCGGCCAAATACGGTGGCTGCCCTGTTTGGCCCCATTCCTCGCGAATCCCCAACTGAACGAGAGTTACCCATGCAACGTCCCGCCTTATCCAACAAACAATCCCGCACCCGCCGTCGCGGTTTTACCCTGCTGGAATTGTTAATTGTTCTGGCCATCCTGGGTGTGATCGCCGCCATGGTGGTTCCCAACCTGCTGGGAAGCCAGAAAAAAGCGAATATCCAGGCCACCGAAGCCAGTATTCATGGCCTCGAGCAGGCTCTGAAGCTGTATGCCGTTTCCAATGGGGGTGAATATCCCAGCGGGGGAACGGATGTGTACGAACTGCTGATGGCCAACAAAGACGCCGAAGGGAACTCTGTGGAGCCCCTGCTCTCGGAAGTCCCCAAGGATGCCTGGGGTCAGGAACTGAATTACGAATATCCCAGCACCAAGCATGAGAGTGGCACACCAGCGATCTGGTCAGCTGGTCCCAACAAGTCTGATGAACAGGGAAGTGGCGACGACATCTCGAACTGGACTCAAAGCTAAGCTTACACAAAACCGGAAAGCGGAAACTCATGAGGGCGTCTACGATCATTCCTGATCCAGCCGCCCTCTTTTTTCATTGGTCGGCAGATCCAGGTTCTGCACATCGTTTCGGGAAGAGTTCCCACTCACGCCAATTCGGCTTCACACTGCTCGAACTGCTGCTCAGTATTGCCCTGCTGAGCATTCTGATTGCCATCTCGGTCCCGACACTCGGTTCGCTGTTCGGCGAGCAGAATCGTCTCCAGGTGGTTGGCAAAATTGAGGAGTTTCTGGGGGATAAGCGTCGAGATGCCATTCAGTCCGCTCAGCCCTGCTGGATTCGTTTTTCTGCAGATGACCGCTACCTGATTGCCGGACGATTGCACCAGCCAGCCTATTCCATGCTTACCCTGCCTGAGACAATGCAGTTTGTCAGCGGGGAATTCGTCTATCGGCTCGAAAGCGAGCAGTTGGGTGAAATGGATGTGAGTGCTCTGGAAACGACCTGGTCAGCTGAGTACCTGTTTTATCCGGATGGAACCGCGACGGGAGCGGAGGTGATTCTGCGGGAAGATGAGGCCGATCGTTATCGAATCGGCATTGACTCGCTCAGCGGCACAATCAAGATTCAACGGCTCGACTCCACTGCCGTTGCAGGAGGCATCCGATGAAAACAGTTCGGAACGGTCTGTCTCTGCTGGAAGTGGTGGTCTCTCTTTCCATTCTGGCCATCTCCGTGGCCATGCTGGGGCAACTCCTGGAATCTGCCAGGCAAGGGGCGATCCGTTCGGAACGGGAGCTGATGGCAATCACCCATGCTGAATCGATTCTCGCCGAACTGGTTGCCGTCCAGTCCGCTCCTGTGGATGTGGCGGAAGAACCAATCGGTGAGGAGGAGGGCTGGACCTATTCGGTAATTTCATCTGCATCGGAAACGGGCATGACCGGCCTGTTGAGTATCACGGTGCGGGTACAACATCGTTCCCTGAGTGAAAACGTCGATGCCGATGTGAGCCTGGTTCGCTGGATGTACCTGCCGGATGAAACCACCCTGACCGAGCCAACACCCTGAACAGAAACTGAATGAGGACGAGGAAAGTGTGCCACTGCTGATTTGCCTGGCAGTGCTTTCTGAAAATAAAAGTCATGCGAGTCAGTCACTTCCAGCAATCTAGCAAAAAACGAGAGCCCCCTCAGGGGTTCACGCTGCTGGAGCTGGTCCTGGCAGCAGCGTTGTCCACACTGGTGCTGGCGGGGATCGGCACACTGATCTCCATTGTGTACCAGGTAGAACGGACTTCCCAGGAAACGCTGCAGTTGACCGAAGCCGGTCGCAATCTGTTGCGTCAGCTGGAGTGGGATCTGCAATCGATCCCCGGGCAAATGCCGGCAGAAGAAGCAACGGGGTCTTCTCAATCAACTGCTATGACTCTGGCTTTGCAACCAGACATTCTGACATCAACCGTAGACACCACAGTTGAACAGCAGCCGGTCCTGTTTTACGGAACGGCAGTTTCCCTGGAGTTTCTGGCGGAACCGGCCACGCGGAGTGGAAATGAGATTTCATTTGAAGTTGAAATGGGCCTGGAAACCTTGTCCGGTCCAGTTCAGCAGAAATTGCTGATCTGGTCAACCACCGCCGATCTTCTCAGTGAACAGAGCGGCACCACCGTCAATACGGAAGATCTGATTGCCCGGGCGGAGGGAGCCGTTGATGCTTCTCTTAATATCACACAACTGCTGAGCGTGCTGACTTATCCAGAACTGGTGAGCCTGGAATTTGCCTACTTCGATGGTGTGGCCTGGTACGATGAGTGGGACAGCCTGGAAATGGGGGTACTCCCGGTTGCGGTGGAGGCAACTGTGATTCTGCAGAACCCGGAGCTTGAGGCTGCCCATCCAGCGGTTGTTCTGACCCGGATTATCCAAATCCCCGCCAGCCGCTTCCAGGAACCGACGTCCGGGAGCCTCTCTGGTCTGTAATTCAGTAGGACCGCGAGAACATATTTCGCAGCCGTGAGTTGCTTCCGAAAACTCGGCTTGCTCCGTTTTCGAGTCCTGTCGTAAACTGGGCTCACGTGCCGGGGGGCACGTGCTGAACAGGGACCAATCATTGCCTGGATGGCAGTGAGATCGTGAGAATCAGGGCTCGAAACTCACGGACCAGAACAGAACAGGCGAAAATCTCAGTTCGAACTGTTGGCATTCCATTCATGTCCGGTTAACCCGGCTGGGGAACTGCTTTCGAATGAGAAAACAGTAAATTGAATCGCCAGGTCAGGGAAGATACTCATGCGATTGAAACGGATTTCGATCACTCGTCCAGGAACACGTTTTGCCGTGGACCTGTCTCATTTCCAGAGTGGTTTCAACGTGGTGTACGGCACCAATGGAACCGGGAAAAGCACTACCTGGAACTTTCTCCGGGAAACCATGTTCAATACCCGGGAACGTCGGCATGCGGCAGATGCAACCACCGGTTTTGTGGATCTGCAGAGCAGCGATGATGAAGTGCGACTGCGCTGGAATGATGCCCACAATGTCGAGTACTCGGAACTGATCATCAACTCCGGCAAGCAGAAAGTACGGGAATCTGCCGACAAGGAAATCCATCGGTTTCGGGATCACTGTTTCCGGCAGTTATTCTTCTCATGTCTGCGTGATCAGGCAGACTTTCATGATCTGCTCGAGTCTGTCCGACGGGATGGCATTTCCCTCGACTCCCAGTCCCTGATGACTCGGGACGGAAAATGGACACTGAAAAACCGACTCTGCCCTCAGGATCGATCCTTCGAACTTCAGCAGGCTGAAACGCGATTGCGGGAATTACGTCAGGAACTGACAGCCCGGGAACTGGAGCAGCGTCATAGCCTGGAGAAGGATCAGACGCGTAGAGCACAATTGACCCGGGAACTGGATTTGTGCCGGCAGTCAATCCGGGATGACCAGGAAGCTCTCGTGCGGATTCAGCAGGAACTGAATGCGCGGGAAGAAGAACAGGCCCTGTTCTCGGAGCGGAACTGTCAGCGGACCCAGCTGCAACTGGAACAGTGGCGCAGCGAACTGGATTCCTGGCTGGCCGCTTCTGAAAAGCGCCTGCGTGCTGAATATGTGAAAGCCGATCTGGATGAAGAAATCCAGCAGCTGCGACTGGCAGGCCAGAACACCGTCACACCCGACTGGAGACACTTTGAATCGTCTCTGGTGGATTCCGTCAAAGCAGGAGTGCATGAGCTGCTGCAGCATTCCGAACCCTGCACAGAATGCGGGCGATATCATCTGGATCAGTGCGATCCCCGCTGGAGCATGATTCAGGAGCGGGTCCGCGAACATTCCCTGAATCTGCACAACTGGGCCGATGAGCATTGTCTGACTCATTGCCGATGCGAGCTGGATCAGGAAGTGAAAGCGCTCGAGCAGAAACGGGCCGCAGTGGTAGCATGGATCGCCACTCTGACGGAACGGATTGACAGCCTCCCCAAGCCGGAACAGTGGAGTCAATGGACAGCAGATTGCCAGGGAACCGGAGGCTGGTGCGGCTGCCATGCTCACGATGCGTTGCGAGCGGAACTCAGTTCACGGGCTCATCGGGTTCTGCCGACAGAGCAGCTGGCAGAGTTTCTGAAGATGCTCGAAGGCCGATTTACCCGCAAGGTGGACACCACCCTGATTGCCCAGCTGCGTCTGCGTCAGAAGGAATTACTGCAGAAAAAAACAGCTACCGAACAGGAAGTCCAACGCCTGACTGCATTACTGCATGAGCTGGCTGCTCCGGAAGCCTTGCAGCTCACCAGTCAGGAGGATTCCCTGCTGGCAGCCATTGCCGAAATGGAAACTCGCGTGAAAGATCTGCACCGGATGGCTCCGGGCATGACCACCGTGGAAGAAGTTCTGGAGCGGCTCAACGAGCTCAAACAGCTCGATATGATTTCGCCACTGTTGACGGAAGTTTCCCGGCATTTGTGTTCTCACAGTGACGCCAAATGGCGGGCGATCCGGGTGAATTCGGACAATCGGAAACTGGAAGCCCTCTCCTCCGATGCGATCTGGCATCCCTGGGAAAGCCTCAGTTGTGGAACCCAGCAGTTTGTCTCAACGATGCTCCGACTGGGAATCGCCCGGGAATATCGGGCACGTGGGATTGAATTCCCAATTCTCCTGGACGATGTGCTGGCGGATCACGATTACGATCAGCAGCAGTCAGCCATCCAGATCCTCAGCCACTACGCAGAGGAAGGTCAGCAGATCATCTACCTGACCTGTCATCAGCATATTGCCAACAGCTGTGCCGCTCATGGCGCCCATGTGCTGCAGATTTTCAAATCGGGTGAACCGAAGTTTCGAATTTCTGCAGAAGCCTCCACCTGCAGCCGCAGAGAAACTGCTCTGAAGGTCAGCAGCCAGCCCCCGATCATCACCGAAACAGTCAGAGAGTCTGCTCCACTTCTGCTGGAAACCAGTTCCGCAAAATATCCCCTCGAACCAGGTGATCCGATCTCGCGTTTGAAAACGATCGGTACCAAAAAGCTGCTGCGTCTGCAGTCGGCCGGGATTGAAACGATTGATGACCTGATTCAGTTACGGATCACTTCCGAACGGACATTGAAAAAGCTGGGCGTTTCGACAGATCGTATGCAGCGCTGGCAGTCGACAGCCCGGCTGTTGTGCTGTGTCCCGGGGCTCCGATTTTCGGAAGCACGCCTCCTGGCAGCCTGCGGCGTTCAGGATGCAGAAAGTCTGGCACAACTGGAAGAGGGAGAGCTGCAGAGGAAACTGGAATCACTCCGCACCAGCGAGGCGAAATCGTTTAAATCTCTGCGGACACACTCCTGTGGTCTGGATGAGATTCGCAGCTGGCAGCGGTCCGCACGGAATCGTCGACAGTATCCGCTTTCAGGTGAGCGTGAACGCTCACGCCGCAAACGTCGTCTCCGGACGGGGGAACGGCTGCGGAACCGGCAATCACGCCAGCTTTCCCAGCATACCCGCAGGGAACGATCTGCCAGCGACTACGCTCGACAACAACAGGCCACCCGAAATCTGCTGTCGAGTCGGGAGCCTGATCAGCGGGTTCTCTCCGTAGAACAGACGGAGTCTGCTGATTCGCGGGAACTGCGGCATTTCCTGTCCATGGAAAGTCCGATTGTGGAAGCTCCTTCCATTGGCCCGAAAACTGCCAAACGGTTTCACAAAATTGGTATCAAAACCGTGCGTCAGTTCCTGAATGCCGATCCTGACCAGATGGCTGAGAAGATCAATGCCCGGCATATTCCCGCTCAAACGCTGCGGGAATGGCAGGCTCAGGCCCGGTTGATGTGCTGTGTCCCGGAAGTCCGCGGGCACGATGTCCAAATTCTGGTGGCCTGTGGTATTGATGATGTCCCGAAGCTGGCACGGCATCGGGCGGACGATCTGCTGGAGCTGGTCCTGCCGTTTGCCAATACGACATTGGGCAAGAGGATCCTGCGTTCTGGCAAAACTCCCGATCTGGAAGAAGTGCAGAACTGGATTGCCTGGTCACAGCAGTCACGACGGCTGGACGCCGCGTGATGAACGCGAAGCGGAGAGCGATCAGTCCTCGGAAGAGGACTCTTCGCTGGAGGCGCCGCGATTGGCCAGATCCTCAACAGCTTTGATCCGATTCTGGATCTTCACGCACTCGGCGTTCAAAGCTCTCCAGCGCGGATTCTTCTTGAGATCCTTGCCGGTGGTTCCTGATTTTGCGAGTTCCTTCTCCCAAAGATCGCGCGATTTCTCAGCAATTTTGAGACTGCGGGACAATCGATCTTCTTTCAGAGGCATGGCAGCAATTCCGACTCGTAACGTTGTGAAGGGGGCCAAAGCCAGAAGGAACAATCTACCCGGACAAGCCAGCAGAGCTGGTTTGCATGACCGCCGAAATACTGGTCACGTAAGACATTGCGCTCGTTGCACAACTTTGACGTGCTGGTAACCCGGGGATTTCCGTCTCAGATTCCGCTCACTTCCAGCAGTTGCCTTTGTGAACGACTCCGAACCTGTGACGAGACACGCGATGAGATACTCAGGAGTGTCGAGGTCTTTTTGTCTGGTAAGATGTGGGTCTGTCTTTGTTTTGGGGATGCCACAGTCTACTTGTTGCGGTTAAACCGCATTGGAACTTACAGTCTGGTGACAGTCTGATTCAGTCCAGAATGAAAGTCGTGCCGCATTGTTGCGGTCCCCTACCCGCAAATCAACCCAATCGATCCGTTATCAGAGCGAGCAGGCACATATCAATCACCTCAGATGCATTTTCTGGGCAATTGGATAATCCTTCCAGGGGATTTCTGTAGGCTGAGTGACTGGCGCCCGCCGAGAAACTCGCTGAAAGCAAGCCCTCGACAGATGAGAACATTGCATCGGACTGCAACCATTCTCTTCCGAGTGTCACACTTCACTAGCGACCAAATAAAAATCCCCAGGCGGTTTGCACTGCCTGGGGACTGCAATCATTTGAATGTCTCGTCAGAGATCAGACGCAGATTATTCGAAAGCTTCTTTCTTCAGGTTGCTGTGGTACAGCGTGGCACCGTTGTAGATTTCGAAGACTGGCATTTCGATCGCGTTTCCAGTGATCCCGTCAGCTTCTTCGGTTCCACCAGCCATCCCGAAACCAGGATTGAAGAAGTGGTCACCGTTGGTGTCTTTGAAGGATTTGACCGAGCCATCGCCCATCAGGATGTTCACCTGACCGCTGTGCATGGCGTACCAGTCGCGAGTATCCTGCAGCCACAGCAGACCATCATCTCCCCCGTAGAGGGTATTCCAGTCAGAGGGAGTGGTGCTGTTGGTATGAGCATAAGCACCTGCTCCACCCAGATCGTTTGGAGAAGGATAAACGTCATTGCTGAAAGCTGGAGTACCAGCTGAACCATAGAGGTTCAAACCACCAGCTCCAACATATCCGTTCTTGCCAGATTTGACAGCATTGTCGAGGAAGACCACGTCTGGAGGATTGGTACCACCAGTGTAGATGTAAGCAGGACCATCGTTGGCTGCTTCACAGAGACGATCCCCGGCAGGAGCCCAGCCTGGAATTTCGGTAGTCAGCACAGCTTCACCTGCATCTCCAGGAGAGGAGTCACCCAGCAGAGGAATCTGGGAGGTCGGAGGAGTGGCAGCATCCAGACGGGAAATCGTCATTGGGCCAATTGCATTTCCCAGACCTTTACAGGTTCCACTTTCCGGGAACCAGGCATTGGTTCCGCTGGAACCAGTTGCCACAACAGCAGCACCATCACCAGCCACAGTCGCAACATCGGTACGTCCGAGGTACCAGGAAGCAGCATAGTTGGTGGCATAGCCTTTTTCGACAAAGTATTTGGCGATGTAAGCACCACGGGCCGGAGAAAAGGTTGCACCAGATTCACCGGTTCCGGTGAAGTCGGCACAGGAGCCATCGCTGAGGCGATAGACGAGGTGAGTTGGCAGTTTACCAGAGCCGGAGGTATCTCCCCCGAGCAGTTCATTGAACTTTTCCGAGAAAGCGAACGGGCTGCTGGGGCAGCGGAGTTCAGTACCGGAACCA
>JAGQQT010000164.1 GCA_020426065.1 Planctomycetaceae bacterium
CAGGAAGTGGTTAGCAGCTTCTGAAAGTACGTTGGCCTGTGTGCTCAGGTCAGCAGCAGCTGTCAGAGTTTCAGTTGCAGCTTTACCGGATGCACTGGAAGCCTGGCTGACTTCGCTGATGCTGGAGTTGACCTCCTTGGTTGCTGCAGCCTGCTGCTCGATGGCAACTGCCATGGCGTCAGCATTCTCATTGATTTTCTCAATGGTGTCTGCAATTGCGGCCATGGCGTTGTTGGTGGCAGTTGTGGCGTTCTGCATTCCTTCGATTTCGTTGCGAATTTCTGCAGTGGCCCGTGCTGTCTGATCAGCCAGAGCTTTCACTTCATTGGCCACCACAGCAAATCCCTTACCAGCTTCGCCAGCCCGTGTCGCTTCAACGGTCGCGTTGAGAGCAAGCAGGTTGGTCTGGCTGGCAATCTGATTGATCAGTTTGGTGACGCTGGTGATTTTCTGGGAAGCTTCCACCAGTTCGTTCACGCGACGCTTGGAGTCATTGGCACGATCCACGGCGTTAGCGGCAATCTGGGTGGCCATTCCCACGCGTCGACGGATTTCATCGATCGAGGCAGAGAGTTCTTCCGATGCAGTGGCCACAGTCCGGGCCTGGCAGCTCGTTTCTTCAGCGGCTGAAGCCATGGATTCGGAAGTGGACTGCATCTGGGTTGCGGCTGAAGAAACACCTTCCACAACAGTTTTGATGTTGGTTTCAAAGTCAGCAACCATTTTCACCTGACGGGTCACTACGGCCCAGGTTACCAGGGCAGCAATCATTTCGCCGTCCTTGTCTTTCACTGGTGCAATCCGCAGATCCAGGGTTTCATCGCCCAGCTTGATCTTTGCATTGTGAGGCAGGCGAGAATCATCGGACAGCAGCTCGCGCTGATATCTTGGGTTCTTGTGGAACTGGTCGATACAGGTTCCTACCAGCTTGTTCACTTTGATTGGCAGCAGATGTTCAATCTGCTTCAAAGTACGGAGAGTTGCCTGGTTGGCATAAGTGATTTTGAACGATTTGACATCACACATCATCGCATTGATGGGCAGCTGATCGAGCATCTGCTGCTGCATCAGGTTCTGCTCTTCGGTTTGCAGTTTTTCAGTCACCACTGCCCATGTCACCATGGGTGCAATATAACGACCGCTGCGATCATAGATGGGGGAGATCAGCAGATCGAGTTTTTCTCCACCAATTTCAATGACGGCCTGGTGAGGCAGATTCTTGGGATCTTTCAGCAGTTTCCGCTGATGTTCCGGGTCCTTGTGAAAGGCATCAATTGGGGTACCAATGATCTTGTCGACAGGAACTGGAAGGATTTTTTGAAGCGACTTCAACGTTTCGATTGCCTGTGTGTTGGCGTAATCGATCTGGAATGTTTTCAGATCACACGTCATCACGTTGATCGGCATGTCCTCGACCATGGCCTGGAAAGGACGCTTTCCCATGAAAATCATTTTTCTGTTTCCTCAATCCGGTGCGGGGTACACCTGTATAATTATTGACTCCTTAACGCCTTCATTTCCCTGGCGGGTCGTTCTCATTTCTGTTCATCGAACTCTGTTCAATGAATTCATGATGGAGATTCAGGGGGAAATGAGACATCTGGAGAACCAGATCCACAAAAACTTGCTGTACCGGATTTGCAGATTTTTCATGAGGTTTATCCCTGATTAATCCGACGAGAAAGTGCGATACACATGTTCCCTTTCTGGCTTGAGCTTCCTGGCAGAACTCAACAAAGATTCTTGATCCCGCGTCTCGCCCACGATATTCTGTGCTCATGAGAATTGGTCCGAAAACTCCAGTCGGATCATTTCTGACCACCATTTCGAGTATTCCCTCCTCCACTTTATTCCTTCCGGAGTTGCTAATGTCTCGGTCGCTGAACTCTATGTCTCGTAAGGGGTTTACCCTCATCGAATTGCTGGTAGTGATTGCAATCATTGCGATCCTCGTTGCTCTGTTGTTGCCTGCCGTTCAACAGGCTCGGGAAGCCGCCCGTCGCAGCAGCTGTAAAAACAACCTGAAACAGCTCGGACTGGCCATGCACAACTACCATGATGTCTACAACATCTTCCCGCCCGCAGGGACAATTGCTGGCTTCGGGACCAATATGGACCAGACCAACGCCTGGCCTTGGTCCACCAAAATCCTGCCTTATATTGAAGAGTCAGCCCTCTATGATGCCCTGCAGCCTGGCGAAGGGTCTGTCCCTCGCAGTGCCACAAATATGGCAAACGTGAATGATTACCTGACTGCCAATGGAGGAACCAAGGAACAGCTGCTGTCCAAAGTGATTCCAACTTACCTCTGCCCCTCAGCACCAGGACCCGAATACAACAAGTTTCAGGCGAACATGGGGACGCTCATGTATGGAGTGAACAATGTTCTGTTCCCGGTTCCCTCCGCCACCATCAAGGCCCAGAGCATGTCTGATGTCACCGATGGGACCACCAACACAATTCTTATTGGTGAAAAAGCCCTTTATGATGGTCCACGACTTTCAATCGGAGCGGTCTGGGGTAACTATAAAACCTGTGCCGGTCGACTGGGAATCATTTCTGGGCACGCGGAAATCAACACTCCATTCGATGGAACCTGGGATGCCGCCAACAACTGCTACCTGGAGAACAATCCAGCAGATGCTACACGTGTTGCAGCTTTCAGTTTGCATGATGGGGGAGCACAGTTTGCCATGGTGGATGGCAGCGTGCGGTTTATCAGTGAAAACGTGAACTCAAATCCCGCCATCGGTTCTGCTGGGGGATCATTCCCCTGCTCTGGTGGTGCTCCACCTTGTGCAGCCAGTGAGACCGTCTACACGTACCAGGCACTTATCTACATCGATGACGAACTGGTTGTTGGCGAATTCTAAAATCCTGAAACTGGAATCTGATTGTGCAGGGCGTACTCTATTGGGACGCCCTGCTTTTCCAATATTCCGGCTTTTCCGGAAAACAGACAACGGATCGCACCCCTGCTGATCGGATACGGATTGACCGCATGAAAAAACTGAATGTCCTCGTATTGCTGATGGTTCTGAGCCTGGCAGGCTGTGGCGATGGCCGTCCAGCAGTTGTCCCCATCTCTGGCACGGTGACCCTGAATGGTGACCCGGTGGAAGGAGTGACGGTCATGTTTGTTGTCGAAGAAGTTGCCGATGGCTACGCCCGCCCTTCCGCAGGAAAAACAGACGCTCAGGGCAAGTTCACAATTAGCACTTATGGCAATGAAGACGGCATGCCGGTCGGCAAGTACAAGGTCGGGTTCATCAAAAAGGAGCTGCTCAGCAAGGCACCTGAGAATGAATACTCAGAGAACCCGGAAGCCTCTCTGAAAAGCATCAAATATAAATGGCATACTCCCCGAAATGTGGCTGACCCGAATGAATCGGGAATTACGGCGGAGGTCACGAAAAACGGTTTGGAACCTGCCACCTTTGCCCTTGAGGGAGGCGGCGATATTGAAACCGATGGAGTCATGGCTAACGAGCCCTGATTTCACTGACATCCTTGCTGCTTGCCGATACGTTGCAGTTCCGGTCCACTTTCACCAAACTGAATGGACAGGGGGAAACCATGCTGCGTCATCTGTATCCAATCATTGTTTGCCTGATGGCAATCCCGCCTTCTCTGATCTTTGCTGAAGATCAGCCCATCGCACTCCCGACCCGCTGGGAATTCACCCGGCCTCTCGTCTCGCCGGAACAGCGGGAGGATGAACCATCCTGTGCTCAGAAAGATCCCACAATCGTCCATCATGAAGGACGCTGGCATCTGTTCATGACGGTGAAACTGCCCACCCGCTCAGCCATCGAATACTGCTCGTTCGAGAACTGGGATGAGGCCAACCAGGCGAAGCGGATTCTGCTGGACGTAGGAGAAACGGCGTACTTCTGTGCTCCCCAGGTTTTCTATTTTCGACCTCACAAAAAATGGTACCTGATTTACCAGATCGGTGGTCACGGTCATAAAAAAATGGCGGTTGCCTGTGCTACCACGTCAAACCTGAATGATCCCAACTCCTGGGAAACCCAGCCACACCTGCTGACAGGTGATGAAAACGATCCGCGAACAGTGGGCGGGATTGATTTCTGGATCATCTGTGATGAGGAACGGGCCTATCTGTTTTTCACCAGCAATAACGGAAAGCTCTGGCGAATGTGGACCCCGGTCGATCAATTCCCACGAGGATTCGATCATTGTGAGCTCGCCATGGAGGGGCCATTTTTTGAAGCCAGTCACACTTACCGCATCAAGGGGAGTGACCAGTATCTCACCCTCATAGAAGAGAACGGTCGTCGTTATTACAAGGCGTATCTGGCGGACCGGCTGGATGGTGCCTGGAAGCCACTGGCCAGTACGGAACAACTTCCCTTTGCGGGGGCAGCCAACATTCAACCTGCCGCCGGTGTGAATCGTTGGACAGATAATATCAGCCACGGAGAACTGCTGCGGGAATCAAATGATGAACGGCTCCTGATTGACCCTGCCCGGTTGACCTTTCTGTTTCAGGGTTGTCTGCAATCAGAGAAACAGGGGCTGCCTTACGGCAAGATTCCCTGGCGGCTAGGACTGCTGACACCATTGCAGGAATAGGCTGACTGTTTGAACTCCCACGAACCCCGCCATCAGGTGCATTGACTCTTAGAAAGGACATCCCATGCCGGACCAGCCATTTGATCGTCGGGAATTGTTGAAGCGAGCCGGGATCACGGGAGTTGCAGGTTTATCGCCTCTGGTTTCTGCCTCGGCAATTTCCGCAGCCGAGGCCTCAGCTTCCCGCAAGCGGAACCGGATTCATGAAGAGAACGAGAAACCCGGCACAACCGACTGGCAACTGACCCGTGTCATGGTCAACAAGGGAAGCTACCGCACCAGCCTGATTGAAGGCTACTGCGATCGGCAGTCGGTTGCGGCTGGAGAAACTCTTTCGATCTGCGTCAGCACTGATCCCGCTCGACAGTATGCACTCGATATCTATCGGCTCGGCTATTATGGAGGAACCGGCGGCAGACACATGCTGCATGTCGGTCCGCTACTGGGAGAAACGCAACCGATTCCGGAAATGACCGCCGAGCCGGAACGACTGCGGGAGTGCCAATGGAAACCGACCTGTTCCATCACGATTCCCGAAGACTGGCTCAGCGGTGTCTACCTCGGCAAGCTGACTACCATTCCAGACAGCCCCGCAGAACCTTACTGGCAGAGCTATGTGATCTTTATCGTGCGGGATCAGCGGAAAGCAGATCTGCTGTTTCAGTGCAGTGACAATACCTGGCAGGCGTACAATCGCTGGCCGGTGAATGAATCACTCTATACACATCCGGCCGGTGCACACGCTCCCGATGTGAGTGTGAGCTTCGATCGTCCCTATGGAAAGTATTGCCAGATTTTCGAGAATCCCCTCTCGGTCGGATCGGGTGAGTTTCTGTTGTGGGAATTTCCGCTGGCCTACTGGCTGGAAAAAGAAGGTTATGATGTGACCTATGGCTGCAATTGCGATTGCATCTCGGCAGACTTTATCGAGCGTTGTCGGGTCATGCTCAGTGTCGGCCATGATGAATACTGGGATGTCCGCCAGTATCATGCCGTGGAGCATGCGATCCAGAAGGGCGTAAACGTCTTGTGGCTGTGCGGAAATTCCGTTTTTGTGGATTCTCCCTTCACAGGCAATGCCTCCAATATTCCTCTACGTCGGTTGACCCGCAAAGGTTTCTTTGGCGAGGTCCGGGAAGATGAGGACGCAAAATATCGTTCTCTGTTTGCCGGGACAGCAGGGACTGCTCCAGATGAGCGAAATATCATGGGGGTCCGCTCCGTTGTTCCCTTCAACGGAGGAGGAGACTGGACCTGCAGCAATGAAAAGCACTGGCTGTTTGCCGGAACCGGAATGAAGAACGGGGATTCCATTCCCGGACTCGTTGGCTGGGAACATCATGGCGAGCCAGATCTGAGTCTGCCTGGGATGGAAGTTGTGGCAGAAGGGACGATCTGGTCGGGCGGCGTGAATCCGGGCAAGTATGAGGCGGTCGTGTTTCATGGCCCGCAGGGGAATCTCATTTTCAATGCCTCAACAATCTTCTGGGCCCAGGGACTTTCCGCTCCACCGGGACACTGGATCCCCTGGTCTCACGGCTCCCGTCCCCATGGGCCGGACCCGCGTGTCCAGCAGATGACCCGAAATCTGCTGACCCGCTGCCTGGGAGAGTAATCGATTTGCATCTGCTTAACGGGTGGTCGGTTGGCCCGGAAGAATTCCGGGTGGACAGAGTCCGTCAAAGGCTGTCAGGAGACATTTGATCAAAGAAACGCTTTGGTTCCCCTGGAACCCTCAAAAGAACCTTCAATTCAAGCTCAATCATTCGCTTGTGCCGCAGCCTGAAACGGCTTCGCCGCCCGGAATTCTTCCGGGCCATCCGGTGAATGAGAATTGAATCATGGCCCCTATCGAAAAGCCTCTCAACCGCGGCAGAATTGCCCGTTTGAACTCGCATTGACCGAATTTGCCCGGACCGGGATAATCCGCCAACTACCGATGAACCTGGGGGAAAACTTGTTCATCGGTCTTGCTCAGAAATATCAGTGCCGGCAAGCCGGCCGCAGAAAGGACTCTGCAGTGTCGATTCACCCTACCGCGATTATCGATTCCCGCGCCCAGATCGATCCCACGGCTGTCATTGGGCCGTATGTTGTCATTGAAGGTCCCGTCCATATCGGAGCGGGGACGAAGGTCGGCCCTTTTACGAATATCTATGGAGACACAACTATTGGGGAAGATTGCGACATTTTCCCCCGGGTCAGCATTGGCGATGTTCCCCAGGACCGGGCTTATCACGGCGAAAATTCGAGCGTGCGGATTGGCAACCGCGTCATTCTCCGTGAAGGAGTCACGATCCATCGGGGAACAGGTGACGGAGCGGCAACCGTCATTCACGATCAGTGTTTTCTGATGACCAATGCCCATGTGGGACACAACTGCGAACTGGAAAAAGGGGTGATCATGATCAGCGGCTCGCTGCTGGGAGGCCATGTCACCATTGGCGAGCGAGCGATCATCTCCGGCAACGCTGCCGTTCATCAGTTCTGCCGGATTGGCACCATGGCCATGATTGGCGGACTTTCCAAAATCACCCAGGATATCCCACCGTTCATGATGACTGACCACGATGGCAACATCATCGCAATCAATCTGGTCGGCTTGAAACGGGCAGGCTTTTCACCAGACGATCGCAAGGAGATCAAGGCTGCTTTTCGCATCATGTATCGCGAAGGGTTTACTCATCGCCATGCCATGGAAGTTCTGGCGGAGCAATCGTTCGGGCCAGCGGTATTGCCACTCATTGATTTTCTAAACGAAACCAGTGCACGCGGGCTGACCAAAGGGGCTGCCTGATTCCATTTCCGTTTTGCCTGAAGGGAACGATGATGTTCCAGAAAGTTTTCCTGTTCGTTTTCCTGGTCACGACCACAACTCTGCAGGCTCAGGAACAGATCATTCCCCGTTATGCCCCCGCAGGGCTGATCCTGCCCAATCCCAGAGCACTGCCTGCGGTTCAGGCAATTTCTGCGGGAGAAATGCAGCAGCGACAGCGGCTCACCCATCTGGAACAGGCTGCCTTTCACCTGGAAGCTGCCGGTCGAACTGAGGAAGCAAAAGCAATCCGCGAGGAAATCAGCTCTCTGCAGCGAGAGGCGGAAATCGAATCGCTCCGCTCACGCATCTCCGAACTGCAGACCCGACTGGCTGAATTGACCACTCCTGAATTCTGCATCGAACTGGATTGTCAGTTGATGCAGGTCCCTCCCCAGTTACTGGAAAAGTTCAAAACCCCTGCGGCAGAACAAATGCCGCATCCGGGAATGATCACCTTTAATGGCGAAATTCAAAAGGTTCTCGAAGAGCTGCAGAAATCCAAAGAAGTAAAGATGCTCTCCAGCCCCAAACTGCGGGTGCTGCCCGGCCATGTTGCCAAAATTCAGGTCGGAGGAGAGATCGCATTTCCAGTGACTGTGGGCCAAAAACACGAGTTGCTGTTCAGGGATATTGGCTTCTCAATGGAAACGAAAGTGGCCAGACATAGTGAAGAT
>JAGQQT010000165.1 GCA_020426065.1 Planctomycetaceae bacterium
ATTCCTGGGCAAAGAATCATAGTATTCAGCCGGCTGCCTGTCCATTTGGGGGATGTTGGCCGTGAACAGGGCGAACTGGTCTGCATACCGGGCCATGATGGTCGCTTTGCCAGTCAGATTTCCAGCCGTCACTTCTCCCGCTGCATTGACATCGGCAATGGGAGATTCATTTGACTGATAGGTTGCCAGCCCTGTGACATTTCTGGTGCTGCCGTCAGTGTATTGAGCAATGACCTGAAGTTGCTGTTTTTCATGATGCTGGAATTCATGTGTCACTGGCTCAACGGTGACGTTGACCAGGTCTGGGATATTCGGCAATGCTCGTGGTGCTCCGGCCTTGATCCACTCCAGTAACAGCTGATATCCGGCAGAGTCTACAGGGAGGCGAACTCCACCCCCATGGGGAACTTTGCCTGAAGCCTTGGTCAGCAGCAGGCTGTCACCGGGCCGGGCAAAGGTCACCCTCCGTCCGCGAGATTCCATGATCAGGGAATCGTGATCGAAATCGGAATCGAAGCCGAGCAGCGATAGCTGAAACCCGTTCTGTCCGCGCTGTTTCCCGTGGCAGGCTCCGGAATTGCATCCGTAACGAGTCAGGATTGGTTGCACATCCCGCTCAAAATCGATCTGGCTTTCTGGAGAACTCTTCCCTGCAGTGTCTTCGGCAAAAACGGGAGATCCGGCAAAATCCAACACCAGTAAAACCAGCAGTGCGAGCGGAAGAGCATGAATCCGGTTATGAATCCATCGTTCAATCATGGCTGGCCCATGTCCGGGGAGGCTGGAAGATGAAGGTGAGGAAGGAAGGCAGGGACTCTCAACGCATCAATCAATTTTATTGTCTGTTCTGGCCCGTGAACAGGGGACTGTCAGATAAAATCAGAATTTCCGTGAGGGAGAAGAGGACTGGATCGGGTATGCAGAAGCCGAAAAATGGACTTTTATGATAACCAGATCTATGGGGAACAACGTCCGCAGACTGACAAGGTGGTTCCTGATTCAGAAATCGACTGTACATCGTTTACGAACCAGCAGTCACGTTCACAATCATCAGGATCACGGAAGCAGGAAACAATTTGCCCCCAACCGAAACACCCAATTACGAAATTGATTTTCGGTAGGATCCTCAACTGGAGTTAGCTCTGCACAGTTGATGAATCCGACACAAGCCGGGTCAATCGATTGTGAATCATCTGAATTCTCGCAACCTCCATAAAAAGTTCGAGTATGTCGGGTTGGTTAGTCATGAATTGTGTGCTTGCATTGCTTGATATTTCATTAAGGATCTCAAAGAATTGCCTCGTCATCTATTTCCGGCGAACCAAACTTCCGTTCGCCTGAGGACTCCCTCGAAAACACTTCCTGATCGGAAAGTATTGACCGTGTATTCCCTTGTTCGCTGCCAGCTCTTGATCATCGCGATTTCATTCTGCTTTTACTGGGTTTGCGTATGCGCAGTCACTCCGGTGTCCGCAGCTCCCGGTGAGAAGCCGATTGATTGGACTCTCGGGCCGACCGGGATGCGGGGATGGACGCGCTTCGACAAAATGTCGACCGCCGATGCCCGGGAAATCTATATCTCAGAAGTTGAGAAGGGATCACCTGCAGACGGAGTTCTGCAACCCGGGGATGTGATTCAGGGAGTTGGTCAACAACAGTTTGATGGCGACGCTCGCATCCAGTTTGCAAAAGCGATTACCGTTGCCGAACAGCAGGCTCAACAGGGGAAACTGAATTTACTGGTGAAGCGAGCGGGCCAAAGTCTGCGTGTTACTTTGAAGCTACCCGTCATGGGTACCTACAGTCCAACGGCTCCCTTCAACTGTCCCAAATCCCGGAAGATTCTGCAGCTCGGTTGTGAAGCTATCGCCAGACAGATGGAGAAGTCTCCCACCGAGGGACATCAGATCACGCGTTCGCTCAATGCGCTGGCTTTACTGGCAAGTGGAAAGGAAAAATATCGCCCCCTGGTTCGTCAGCAGGCGGAGCTGTTGTCGCAATACGAACAGTCAACAGGAGTCCGCACCTGGCAATATGGGTACGTGAACCTGTTCCTGGCGGAATACACACTTGCAACGGGAGATCGCTCGTTTGTCGATTCCGGACTCAAGCGAATCACCCAAATGATCGTTGATGGTCAAAGTGCGGTCGGTTCGTGGGGGCATGCATTCGCCGATGAAAATACCGGCAGGCTGCGCGGCTACGGAATGATGAACGCCCCAGGGATTCCCTTGACTATTTCACTTGTTCTGGCGCGTGAAGCGGGGGTTGAAGTTCCGGGGCTTGATGAAGCCATCACCAGGAGTGTGCATCTGCTCGAATTCTATATTGATAAAGGATCGATTCCCTACGGTGATCATGATCCCTGGACCCAAACGCACGATGACAATGGGAAGAATGGAATGGCGGCAGTGCTGTTTGATCAACTTGGACGTGCCGCTGGAGTGGAATACTTCTCCCGGATGTCGGTCGCGTCTCATGGAGATGAACGGGAGATGGGACATACGGGAAATTTCTTCAATATGACCTGGGCACTTCCGGGAATAGCAAGGTCCGGTCCTGAGGCGACGGGAGTCTGGCTGGAAGAATTCGGCTGGTATTTCGACCTGGCAAGGCGCTGGGATGGAACGTTCCGTTATCAGGGGCCTCCGCGAGGCTCAAGGGAAGTCTACGACAACTGGGACTGCACAGGGGCTTATCTGCTCGGTTACAGTCAGTTTCAGGGGCATACATCCCTGACTGGCCGCAAGAAGAGTGCTGCACAACAAATCAGTCGGAAAACAGCTGAAGATCTGGTTGAGGATGGGAAGGGGTGGTCAAACCGGGATCGGAACAGTTATTACGACAGCCTGACGATCGATGCGTTAATCGAGAAGTTATCGAGCTGGTCTCCGACTGTCCGCGAACGGGCAGCCCTGGCATTAGGACGTCGCAAGGACGAGACTACTTCCAGGCTGGTGAGGCTGCTGGAGTCTCCCGATCGTTATTCACAATACGGTGCCTGTCTGGCATTGCAGGTTCAAAGAGGCCGCAGCGCGATGGCTGTTTCCGCATTACGGAAGGCGTTTCTCTCGGATGATCTCTGGGTGCGAATCCAGGCGGCTCAGGCGCTGTCCGCGATTGGAAACCCTGCTCAACCCGCCATTCCTGAGATGCTGGAGCGTCTGGCGCAAAACCCAACGGCAGATGATCCCCGCAATATGGAGCAACGTTATCTGTCGGTTTCGCTGTTCAACAAACGAGGTGGATTGCTGGGACGTTCGCTCGAAGGTGTGGACCGTGATCTGCTGGTGGCAGCAGTGCGAGCCGGTTTGACAAATCAGGATGGTCGATCTCGGGGGAGTTTCTCCACGGTGTACGAAAATCTGACTTTCGAGGAACTGCAACCCCTCATGCCTGCCATCAGGCAGGCGATCGTTGAACCTGCTCCCAGCGGAATCATGTTTGCCGACGGGATTCAGGTGGCAGGGTTGAAACTCTTTGCCAGTCATCATGTTGATGAAGGGATGGAAATGCTTGTCCATTATGCCCGCTACCAGAAAAAGCATGGCAGCCAGGAGCGGATCAAAGAAGTGATGAAGTTGCTTTTACTTTATGGTGCGAATGCCCAGCGGGTGATTCCACTCCTGGAAGAAACAGCCATCGACTTTGAAGATGGTGAGGAAGACTTTCCTGGGAAGCTAAGTCTTGAGAAGGCAAAACTCGTTCGAGAAACAATCGAGGAGATCAGAGCATCAACCACGAGGCCTCCACTCGTCAAGTTGAGTGAATAGAGGCAATGAACTTTTGGTTTAACGGACGCAAGTCTGCAAGTGTTTCTGTCATTCACGAGGCAATGTCCTGAAGGTAGTGTTCCTTCAGGAAGGGATTGAATGCCAGGTGGCCTGGAGCGTGGGGAGTCAGTTTAATTCCTTTACATCTGTGCTGGTGATATTGACGTTTCCAGAAACGATCTGTCGGGCCAGCAACTCGGCGATGGGGGCGATCACACTGAAGTGGTCATGCCCATCAATTTTGAAAAACTGGATTTTGGGATTGGTGTTCTTCTGGGCCATGATGTCAATGGCTCCATCCCAATTCCCGTCAACTCCTCCCTCGAAGACGTACATTGGGCTTTGAACGCAATGCAGCCAGTAAATGGGTGAGCGGAGTTTCATTTCGGTTTTGTCCTTCGTGTTGCAGTACGTGTAATTGCCACCGTACTGATCCACTGCTGCGACAGGTCCAAGCGAGAAAATCGCCCTGTAGCGATCAGAACATTCTCCAACCAGCATCGCCATGGTGCCTCCCGTGCTGTGCCCGCCCAGGTAAATCTGGTCAGGGTCAACATATGGCAGGGACGCCAGGTGAGTAGTTGCCGCCAGGATGTCATTGACTTCCCCGTAGAAACCTTCCCGTTTCCCGGGGTTATCGTTACCGCCTCTTTGTGAGGGAAACATGACGACAATGCCAGCTTTCTGGAATGCGCTGACGGATTGATCATTGCTGCGTTCCTGGGGTGTCCAGACATCACCAATCGAATTGTTATCCCCGCCAGTAATCCAGACGATGGCAGGATGTTTCTGGCCATCATTGGGATCGATCGTTACATAAGCAGCTAATGCCCCAGCTTCCGCAGGATAGTGAATCAGCTCGAAGGGATTTCCAGAAGGTTTATCCGGCGGGCCAAATGAGTCACCCTCATGAGTGACATGGGTGCTGAACCCTTCTCTGGCCTGGAGTAATGTTTGTTGAGTCCCGTTGTCTGCCGAATTACTGGGATCCAGCCCATCGCCCAAATCTGAGGCTTGATCACATCCTGCGATTATAAGCAGTAACAGGCAAAGCAGTCTTGTCATTGTAGCTCCAGAGAGAAGAGGTTATTCAATCTGCATGAAACTCCCGTTGGATCAGTATCTCATCTTTCTGACAGGGAGATCAGGTTCCAGGAGGAAGTTGTGCAGTGTAAGGAATTGGCAGATAGAAATGCCACCGATTTGATCAGGTGATGCTAATCCAGATTCACTCTGTTATTGCGTAGAGGGAAAACACCTCATCCCGAAAAGAAACCAATTGGTACTGGGGGCCTTGTGATGTGTTGAGAGGTATTCTTCCAGGTGCTCAGGTTTCATTGCAGGTGTCAGGAGGATTCGACATTTTGATGATTCTCGGACTTGATTACCCTCATCATCCTGGGGGGTATTAGAAGCACGAGACACCCCACCGCTCCGATCATGAACAATATTGGAAAAACGATGATCGCCAGGAGGAAGAAGAATGGCTCATCGGTACCTCCTGCCCAGAATCCCTCTCCAAAGAGCAGGATGCCAAGGGCGTAGACCAGATTGTGAAGTACGACGGAGATAGGGATGCCAGCGGCAGAGATGCCGGTTACGAGAAAGAACGTCCGGTGAAGATGAGATTCCTTCAGTCGCAGGGTGAGTAGGACCAATACGAACCCCAGCAGACCGAAGAGAATTGCAGAGACGGCAACAAAGCCGAATATATCACTGCCTGCCAAAAAAAGGAGAACCGTCACGGTAAACAAGAAGATCAGACTAAACAGGACAGCACTACGAATGCTCGCCGCTGCGTGTTTCATTGAATGGTCCTCAGCGGGTCTTCACTCGCTCAAAGGTGACAAGAATCATCTCACTGCCAGGTTGAGATGAAAAGTCTACGGGACGCTCCTTACCTTGTGGGGCGAAGCACAACTTTCGAGTTTGATCGCCAAGTTCGTAAATCCCAAGGTACTGATTTACTTTTCCCTCATTATTGGTTTCCACAAGGTTAATGGTGCACGGTTTCCTGGTCGGGTCGATGGTGCTGGTGCCGGTGCTGATTTCGCTGCCTTCGGAGTAGAGCGTCCAGGTACCGTCCGAACCATTGATCACCGTGAGTTTCCTGGCATCCTCATCGGTTGCCCGGTTTCCGTTGATCTCAAGTGCGACGATCTTCCAGGTTCCTTCGATACGTTTTCGATCCTTCTGGATTGCTTCCTTTCTGGCGTCATCAGCACGGCTTGTCATCACAACACAGCAGCAGAGCATCAGCATGATGCACATTTTGCGTCCCATGATACTTCTCCGGTAAAGATGTTTTGTACGGTTTCATTTGTTCTTAGTCTATCGCAAACAAGTATGAACCGCCCCTTTAGATTTTACCCGTAGAAAGGTCCGTGTGCCATTCCTTTTTCAGAGCATGGTGACACCTGCCACTCAGAGGACTCCTGCGGATGCATGAAACCGATCTCTCATCTGGTCACTGTGTGGAAGTGTGTGGTTAGAGTGTGCCATCAATGTGAGAGAGAAATCATGCATTGTCAGCTGGTCGCAGCATCGACAACATTCCCTGTGCTGCATGAGCAAGCATCAGGAGGTCAACACTAGATGCGATCAGCGAGTAACCTCGATCGAGGTAAGGTTTGAGAGATTCGGCAGTGACACCAAAAATTCCCAGTGGCATCTGGGCCGCATTGCAGACGCTGGTCACATGATTGATCGCGTCCACAACAGATGGATGAGTGATTTCGCCCATCCGACCCATGCTGGCGGACAGGTCATAGGGGCCAATAAAGATGGCATCGACTCCTTCAATGTTCACAATGGCTTCAATATTCTCAACTGCCTCTATGTGTTCGGCCTGGACGATCACTGCGACATGATCATTGGCCGAGCCAACATAATCCGATAGCCCCAGGCCATAAGTGGTTGCCCTGGACAGGCCGACACCACGGTTCCCCTGGGGGGAGTAGCGGCAAAAACGAACCACGGATTCCACCTGCTCGACGGTGTTGGTCTGCGGTGCAATAATTCCAGTCACACCGAGATCAAGTGTTTTCTTGATCGGAATCTCTTCAGGGGCAGGCACACGGACAATGCAGGGGACCCGATGATCGACTGCCCGTAACACAGGGAGCAGATCCGTCGTTTCGAAAGGGCCATGCTCGGCATCGATAAACAGCCAGTCGAATCCACATTCCGCCAGAACTTCTGCTATCGCCGGGTCTGTCGAAGTAACGATTGTTCCAATCAGAGTTTGCCGTTCACGAAGTTTTGTGCGA
This sequence comes from Planctomycetaceae bacterium, assembly GCA_020426065.1. GTDB lineage: Bacteria > Planctomycetota > Planctomycetia > Planctomycetales > Planctomycetaceae > Rubinisphaera. The sequence goes on from JAGQQT010000165.1 coordinate 7,043, forward strand.
AATCCAGGATTCATTATCAGGTACCAAGCTCCGGTGTTACTTCTCTTGTCATTGATGGGCAGGTTGACCAGCGGTGGTCGCAGGTATCTTGGGGACTTGGTTTCACGAACACCATTATGAGAACAGTGCATCGACGGGCTTGCCCTGATCGGTAATGGGAACCGGTCGTGAGCCATCGAAGAGTTCGTGAGCTGGATCCATGCCCAGAGCGGCGTAAATCGTAGCGTGAAAGTCAGGAATGGAAACGGGGTTTTCGACGACTTCCTTACTCAATTCGTCGGTGACTCCATAAGCTCCCTGATGTTTCAACCCGCCTCCTGCCAGGAGCAGGCTGAAGCAAGTTCCCTGGTGACCGCGACCGCCACGACCATCGTAACTGGCCGGACGGCCGAACTCCGTGCCGAGAGCGATGAGTGTTTTATCGAGCAGGCCCTGTTGTTCCAGATCTGTAATGAGTGCAGAGAGGGCAATGTCAAGTTCTTTGATCAGCAGATGCTGGTTCTGCTGGCCTTCGTTGTGAGTATCCCAACCTGTCCCGTTAATAAAATTGAGATTGTGCGAGACCTCGATAAAACGCACGCCTGCCTGGACAAGTCGCCGGGCCAGCAGACAGCGCTGGCCAAACTCGCCCCCGTAGGCATTCCGGAGGTCAGCAGGTTCATTCTTCAACTGGAAGTGACGCATGAAATTGGGGCCGGCCAGTCGCATCGCTTCGGATTGGGCATCGCGGTATTGCTCGATCACGGAGCCTTGGGGAACTCTATTTGCCAATGGAGCCAGCAACTCGCTTCGTCGATCGACCCGTGCAGCAGTCACGTCATCTGGACGCGAGAATCCCGCAGGACCACTCTCTGTATCGACTAGATAGACATATCCTCCTTTTGCTCCCAGGAATCCTGGGCCGCGGCTGACATTCGGATAACCGATCAGCATGTAAGGGGGAACTTCAGGGTTTGCCGCCCCGCGAATGTGGCCAATAATTGATCCGATCGAAGGATAGGTGATGCTGCCGCTGATCAGTCGCCCGGTGTGCACGAAATTGG
>JAGQQT010000166.1 GCA_020426065.1 Planctomycetaceae bacterium
GTTCATTCATCCCTTTCTTGAATTCCGTGATGCTTTTCCCCACAGAAAACATGGCTGTCGGCAATCGTTTGCCAAACAGCAGCAGGATGATCAACAACAGGATGATCATCTCCGCCCCACCTGGCAGACCGAACATAGCCAGCACTGAAACACTCATACCACTCGCAAATGTCAACATCGTTTCTAATCTCCAATGAGGAGGGTTGCTGTCTCCAGCAAATCAGGCAGAGCACGCTGCCCCCGTTGTGGTCATTGCGGAACTGCCTCTCAAGGCAATACCTCTGCTGGATCATCATGTCGTCCAAACATGAGGACGAATGAAACCGGCACTCCCATGAATACCTGAGTTTGAGACGAGAAGTAACGGGGAAGATCAGAGAAGATCTGGTCGCATTGCATCACGACTCGGAAGGAAACACTGCCGGATTCATGTCCGGTTCGTCATGTCTGAATCGTCAGTTTCGAAAAGTTCAGAAATTGACTCAGTACAAAATCACAGTGCTCAGGTGGCAGGAGAATGACCTGACAAATCCCACAGGGGAGTAGGAAGCTCCAGAAATTATTGACGGCTCCTGATGCAAAGTCAATTCTCCAGCCCTGAAATCCCCCAATGCACATGGCGATTTTCCTGATCCTCCTGTTTTCCGAACTTCAGAACTGAAATCCCCCGGGATGTCCAACCCCCTGTTCTGTACCGGAATGGTCTTAACGATTGGGGAATTGAGGAAAACTTGAGCAAAAAGTCAAAATTTCCGGTCGAGTCATCGTGCAGCATGGATCGATAATAAAGATACCAGGATGGATCCTGCTGTGGATCGGCTTGCGCCAGATCCGACACGGTCAACTGATTTGACGTCAAATTGCTCTGATACCAGTTCAAAATGTCCAAACCGTTCCAACCCATTGATGATCTGCTGGCCCTGTTTGAGTCCAGCCAGGACCAGCTTGGCCCTGCGATCCAACAGGTTTTTGGTGAAGACTGGCAGATTTCTCAGGGGGATGTGGTTCATTCCCGTACCGAGGATCTGCTCGAAATGGGCATTTCCAACCCCGGAATCTGTCTCCAGTACCGCAATGACCAGGATCAGGAATTCCTCCTGCTGTTACCAGAGGGGGAAGTCGGCAAGACCTGGCTGGATGCTGAGCAGGAAGAGACGCATCAGAAACTGCAATCGCTGATCGAAGCGATCAGGGGAATTCTGCCTGCTGAACACACTTCTGAAGCGGTCTGGGAACCAGATCTGCTCGATCGGCTCATGACCGATCTGGGGAGCGACTACGCAGGTATCATCCCGTTTGATCTGTTTTCTGAAAGTGACCCTGCCCTCGGACAACCGCTGTTTGTGGTCGGTCTGGGCAACGCTTCCACTCAAGAAAATCAAGTTGCTGAAGGCGAACTTTTCTCTGCTGAGAATAGCTTGCTGGATGAAATCGATCCCGTCCAGGCTCTGGATGAAGATGGCCTGGATGATGTCTCGGCTGACTTTCCAGACGAATCCTATGAGGATGAACTCGTAGAGGATTTCACAGAGGCTGAATTCTCCGAACAGACAGAGACTTCTGCCGAGGAGTCCCTCGACGGAATGGAACTGGTTCAGCGGGTCCGACGAGTCCTGCCGCTGCAGGTGGTGGTTTCGGTCCGTGTGGCAGAGAAAAAAATCGACATTGAACAATTGATCAGAATCTGTCCGGGAACCTTGATCATGTTCCAGAAATCCTGCGATGATCTGCTCGATCTGTATGTCAACAACATCCGGTTTGCTCAGGGTGAAGCCGTAAAAATTGGCGAAAAATTCGGTCTGAAGGTCAATGAAGTGGGTGGAAAACAGACTCGGGAACCAGGAGTCTTTTCACTTTGAACCGAATGTTATGGAATTCTGCCCATTCTCATCCGGAGCGACCTGTTCCTGGCAGGAACCTCAAATCTGGCCACAAACGGTTCCGACTGTTCAAATTTGAACAGATTCTGCTATATTTCCTGACCGACTGCTGTGAAAGGTTAACGTTCAGGCAATCTTTTCCTGCAGGCGTTCAGACTGTTCAACGAGACGCGGGTCTCGCAGTCACAATGTAAACTTACTTTTTTTGTAGTAGGCCCTGCTTCTGAAACAACGTGTCTTCAGAGCATTCCGGGCGTGGAAAACAGATGGTTGACAGGAACTTATTACGCGAATTTTCCGTTACCGATGACGAACTCGATTCCTTCATGGGATCCGCTTTTGGCGATCTGGCCGGAAGCGAAGCCGACATCGACATGTTTTATGACGAAACTGCCCGCAGTTTCGATGCGAACGAGATCATCGAAGGACGCATCATTCGCGTCGACGAAGAAGAGGTGCTGGTCGATATCGGTGCCAAGAGTGAAGGTCTTGTCCTCCGCGAAGAATGGGAAGAGGGAGAACCTGCTCCAGAAGTCGGTCAGACTGTTGAAGTGCTGATGGAAGATCTGGAAGACGTGCATGGCGTCATCCTGCTTTCCAAACGCAAGGCCGATCGGATCCGTGAATGGGAACGGATCATCGAAAAATGCCACGAAGGGGACATTGTCAAAGGAACCGTGGTCCGCAAGATCAAGGGTGGCCTGCTGATCAACATCGGTGTCAACGTCTTCCTGCCAGCCAGCCAGGTGGATATCCGCCGGCCCAACGATATCGCCGACTTTATCGGTCAGGAAATCGAGTGTGTGGTGCTGAAGATTGATGAACCACGCCGCAATATCGTGGTTTCCCGTCGGAAACTCATCGAAGACCGTCGTGCGGACCTCAAACGCAAGTTACTCGATCAGCTCGAAGAAGGTCAGATTCGCAAAGGGATCGTCAAGAACATCGCCGACTTCGGTGCGTTCGTGGATCTGGGCGGAATCGATGGCCTGCTGCACATCACTGACATGAGCTGGGGTCGGATCGATCATCCTTCGAACATGGTCAGCATCGACGACGAAGTCGAAGTCATGATTCTGAACGTCGATCGGGACAAAGAAAAAATTGCCCTCGGTCTCAAGCAGAAGAGCAAAAGCCCCTGGGACAACATCGAAGAGCGTTATCCGGTCAACAGCCGCGTCAAAGGGGAAGTTACCAACGTCATGTCTTACGGTGCGTTCGTTCGCCTGGAAGACGGCATCGAAGGTCTGGTTCACATCAGCGAAATGTCCTGGACACGTCGCGTGAATCACCCCAGCGAACTGGTCAACATTGGCGACGAAGTCGAAGTGGTCGTGTTGAACATCAACACTGACAAACAGGAAATCTCACTGGGCATGAAGCAGACTCAGCCCAACCCCTGGGACAATGTCACCGCGAAATACCCGGTGGGTGCAACCGTCAAAGGGAAGGTTCGCAACCTCACCAACTACGGTGCCTTCATCGAACTGGAAGAAGGTGTCGATGGTCTGCTCCACGTGAGCGACATGTCCTGGACCCGCAAGATTTCCCACGCCAGCGAAATGCTGAAAAAGGGCGACGAAATCGAGTGCCAGATCGTTTCGGTCGACGAAGAACGTCGTCGTATCGCACTGGGTCTGAAACAACTCTCCGGGGATCCATGGGAAACCACCATCCCCGAGAAATACGGTCCTGGTACCGTTGTGACCGGCAAAGTGACCAAGATCACCAACTTCGGTGTCTTCGTGGAACTGGAACCGGAACTCGAAGGTCTGCTGCATGTTTCGGAACTTGCCGAACACAAGGTGGATGATCCGGAACGTGAAGTGAAAGTGGGCGAAGAAATCGAAGTCCGCGTCCTACGACTCGACCTTGACGATCGCAAGATCGGCCTGAGCCGACGTCTCGAAGGGGACATCGAGCCTGCTGCCACCGGAGAAGCCGGAGCAAAAGCGTCCAGTGCTCCTGCCGAACTGAAAGGTGGTATGGGAGGCGGCGGTGGTCCGCTGTTCCAGATGCCTGGTGCTGACTCTGGCACCGAGTCGAGCGACAACGAGTAATTCGACTGTCACACTCTGAAGAACCTGACGCAGGAAGCACCCGTTGCTTCCTGCGTTTTTTGTTTCCCTGCACTTTTTGACGCAATCCCGGGACAATTTCCCACTCAGTGCCTAAAATGAGCCAGCAAACAGGCATGCAATTGCACCTGACTCATACCAGCACATTTCCCCAGGCAAACGAGCACTGATGACATCTTCGGATTCCGCCCACACATCCAATTCCCCCATTGAGCGTTCCTTTGTGATGCAGCGAACCGTGGGAGGGATTCTCTGGCTGATCGCCATCGTGGCGGTGCTGGTAATGGCTGCCAATCCACGGCCTGCTACTCCAGAGGTTACATCAGAAACACCCGTCATTAACCTGGAGGTCACACACGGTGACTCCTCAGCGGATCAGCCGGAACGGTTTGTGGCCAACTTTGAACTGACCGAGCGGAGTGGAAAAACGGTCACGAATACAGACCTCAAAGGAAACCCGTGGGTCGTCAATTTCATTTTCACGAAATGCGTCATGTCCTGCCCGGCTAACACCAAAGCCATGATGGAACTGGCCGAACGCTGTGAAGACACTCCGGTCAAATTCGTCACGATTACCGTGGATCCGGAACGAGACACCCCCGAGCAACTCAAGGATTACGCCGAGATCTTTGGAGCGGATCCTGAGAAATGGTGGTTTCTGACCGGGGAGAAAGAAAAAATCCATTCGCTCATCCAGGACAGTTTCCTGCAGGTTGTTGAGGAAAAGACGGGCGAAAATCGTCTGCTTGGTTACGAATTCGCTCATACTGACCGGGCCATTCACATTGATGCCAACGGGAAGATAGTGGGGCAATATCTGACAACCGCTCCAGAAGAAATGGCCAAACTGGCTCGTGTACTGCATGGAGAAATGGAAACGCCCGAGGAAAACATCTTCATCGCCCCTCAGGATCCCGCCGAACCACTCCCCCAGGCTCTCAAAATCGAGCCCGCAACTGAGGATTTGAAACCGGATGTGGAAGTTCCCCCCTGGGTTACTTCGCTGCCAGCGGTGAATGCCGGGCTGAATGGGCTGGCCACTCTGTTGCTGCTGGCCGGTTTTATCCTGATCAAGTCCGGCAAGCGGACGGCCCATCGAAATGTGATGCTCCTTGCCTTTTGTGTTTCCGTGCTGTTTCTGGCCTGTTATCTGACGTATCACTTCGGCCTGAGGCACTATACAGGCGAATCCTCGAAATCGTTTCCCGATCTCGGCTTTATCCGGCTGGTGTACCTGACCATTCTGTTCAGTCATATCCTGCTGGCCGTCCCGGTACCGGTTCTGTCACTGATGACGATTAGGTATGGTCTCCGAGGTCGGCTGGAGCAACATCGCTTCTGGGCGAGAATCACATTCCCCATCTGGTTGTATGTGTCCGTCACCGGCGTCATAATCTATTTCATGCTCTATCACCTCGCAGCATGAGCCCCGACTGGCGGGGACAATCAGGCTGCATCCCACATTTTCCCGCTCAGCAGCGCTGCCATCAGGGTGATGGCCTGTTGAGCTAACCCTGTTGGTGTTCACTCATTATGGCCGATTCGTCATCGTCTTTGCGTTTTTCCACCCGTTGTGTTCATGTGGGTGTGAACAAGGACACTCTGTTCAACAGCTGCACAACCCCCATTTACACATCGTCCACTTATTACTGGAACGATCTGAAAACCAACAGCGGCTATGACTACACCCGCAGTGCCAATCCAACACGGAAAGCACTGGAAGAAAACATTTCAGCTCTGGAAGGGGGCGTGGGAGCCCAGGCAACGGCCACCGGGATGGCGGCGATTACCACCACCATGCACCTGTTTGCCCCGCACGATCACATCATTGCCGGCAACGATATCTACGGTGGAACCTACCGTCTGTTTGCCGATGTGTTTACGAAGATGGGGCTGCGATTTTCATTTGTTGACATGGGAAATCTGGATGCCGTCCGGGCTGCCATTGAACCGGATACGAAGTGCATCTGGATTGAAACCCCCAGCAATCCTCTGCTGAACCTGGTGGATATTGAAGCTCTCACCGCAATCGCCCGGGAACACAATCTGCTTTCGATTGCCGACAATACGTTTCTGTCCCCTTATCTGCAGCGTCCCTTCGAAATGGGTGTGGACATTGTTGTGCACTCGACCACCAAGTATCTGAATGGACATTCGGATGTTGTGGGTGGCTGCGTGGTTTCCCGCACCCAGGAGAATGCCGCCAAAGTCGCCTACATTGTGAACGCTCTGGGGCTGGGGTGCTCTCCGTTTGATGCATTCCTTGTGCTGCGGGGCGTGAAGACGCTGGGGCCACGTATGGAAGCTCATCAGAAAGGAGCGATGGCTCTGGCCCGGATGCTGGATGCTCATCCACAGGTAGAGAAAGTTTATTATCCCGGCCTGGAAACACATCCGGATCACGAACTGGCCAAACGCCAGCAGGATGGTTTCGGCGGCATGGTCAGTTTTGATATTAAAGGGGGACGTCCGGCAGCCGAACGGATGTTTGCCAAAATCCGCATTTTCCAACTGGCCGAATCTCTGGGCGGGATTGAATCATTGATCGAATACCCGGAAACAATGAGCCATGCTTCGATGACTCTGGAAGCACGCCGGGCAGCAGGCATCAGCGAAAGCACGATCCGGATTTCCGTGGGCATCGAAGATCCGGAAGATCTGATTGCCGACATGAAGCAGGCTCTGGAAGGCTGAGACCAGTTCTCTATTTGATTCAAATAAAAACGGCAGCCGGAGCTTTTCAGTTCTGGCTGCCGTTTTTGTTCATTCAGTCCTCCGCTCGACTTCCATCGCCACACATTTTGACGATTTTCGGATCGAACCGTGCGACAGTCTCGACGAGATCTGTCTGCTCCGCCATCACCGATTCGATGTTCTTGTAAACACCGGGCACTTCATCGGCTCCAGCGGAGAGCACAGTAATTCCCCGCTTGCTGAGACTGTTCCTGACCGCTTTGAAGTTGTACTTCGAGCGGGCCTGAGTCCGGGACATCCGCCGACCTGCACCGTGCGAAGCAGAGTGCAGACTTTCGTCATTCCCCAAACCACGCACCACAAATGCCGGATCGGCCATCGAACCGGGAATCACTCCCAGCACTCCTTTACCTGCGGGAGTTGCACCTTTCCGATGAACAATCACTTCTTTTCCCTGGTGAGTTTCCTTCCAGGCAAAATTATGGTGATTTTCCACCGTCGCGAGAATGCGCCCCCCCACCAGCTTGCTGACATTCCGATGAATGACCGCATGATTGGCTGCCGCATACTCTCCCATCAGGTTCATGGCCTGCCAGTAATCCTGACCTTCCTGAGTATCCATATCGAGCCAGGCCAGCCGACCAAATTCGGCCAGGGAAGGCGGAAGCATTCGCTGGGCAATACTGGAATAGACATTGCAAACCGCCGCTCCCGCTCCGCGTGAACCGCTGTGACTGAGCAGTGCCACGTAAGTTCCCGGATCAAGGTTCAGTTCTTCATCCCGTTCGGAAAGTGTGAGGACTCCGAACTCCACAAAGTGGTTTCCGGATCCGGATGTGCCCAGCTGTTTGCGGGCAACATCTTTTTTCTCACGGGTCACACGGGTCACGTTCCAGTCATGATCGAGGACCTCATGATCCTGAGGCTTATCCCATTCACAACCGACACCGAACCGCGTTCCGTTTTCCAGCCCGTTCTTGAACTGCTCCTGCTGACGTTCCAGCAGATCCACCGGCAGGTCCAGCACTGACAGTTTCATCCGGCAGGCAATATCCACACCCACCGCATACGGCACAACCCGATTTTCCATGGCCAGCACACCACCAATCGGCAGTCCGTAACCGACATGCGCATCCGGCATCAAGGCCGCCCCGGTCGCTCCGGGGAGTCGACAGGCCTGCTCCATCTGCACATGACTGGCCGGATCAATTTCCGATCCCCAGGTGCGGTAGGTAATCGGATCGAAGACCGGAATCTGCTCCCCTTCGTGAAGCTTGGTTGCCAGTTCTCCCAGAATCGCGTCTGCGATCGAGGCCGCAGGATCCGCAATCAGGTCCGAAAGAACTGTTTTCAGCTCTTTTCCCCGCAATTTCCGCTCCCGCACCAGTTCCGGAATGACCCGGATTGCGTCTGGAAGTACATAATCAGGCA
>JAGQQT010000167.1 GCA_020426065.1 Planctomycetaceae bacterium
CCATGTTGTGCTACGAAAAAGTCTCATACGGAACTCCCGGAGGGGTAATAGAAAATCAATAAGTATTAAGGTGTGCCACTGCTGGCCCGGCCAGCAGTGAATCTTATTGCTGCTGTGTGCATTTCTCACTTCTCAATTCAACCACGAACAGCCGCTTCAATTTTTGCGATGTCGATTCTGGTCATCTCCATCATTGCCGCAAACGCCCGTTGCGCAACTCCCGGATCGGGATCGGCAATCGCCTTTGACAACACAACCGGTGTGATCTGCCAGGAGATCCCCCATTTATCCTTGCACCAGCCGCATGCACTTTCCTGGCCACCGTTCTCGATGATTGCGTCCCAGTAGCGATCCGTTTCTGCCTGGTCCTGGGTTGCGACCTGAAATGAAAAGGCTTCACAGTGCTGGAACGCTGGGCCTCCATTCAAGCCCAGGCAGGAAATGCCCATCAGGTCAAATTCGACCGTCAACACATCTCCCTGTTTTCCGGAAGGATAATCCCCCGGTGCCCGATGCACGGCCTTGACCTTCGTCTCGGGAAAGACCTGGGCATAAAATCGGGCAGCCGGTTCAGCCTCGCCATCGTACCACAGACAGACCGTATTCTTGGAAATGCTCACGTCATCCTTTTCAGTCATCAGAGAAGAAAGAATTCAATGGAGGTTTCAGGAACAGTTCTAGTTCTCAATCGTGAACTTGAACACTTCCCTGCCGTCAGTCAGACGATAGATGTACGACATTGCGACATGGTTGTCACGAAAGGATTTCAGGTCAGCAGCCTGGGCAACCTGCTGTCGGACTCCCTGTTCCATCAGGGCTTTCTTTTCTTCAGTGATATCAGATTCGTCGATCGAATGGAGCGTATAAAAATAAGTGATCCGTTTTCCGGGTCCAGGAGCGGTTGTATCCAGACGCGTGATCTGATCAACCTCCATCGGCAGGTTCTTGTTGAATTCGCTGCATACCTTGACGAGCTGAGCGTCGAAGGAGGGCGGAGCGAAAACAACATTCTGCACAACCCAACGACCAGCCATGGCTGAGAGAACCACGACAACAACCATTCCAAACTGTTTCATACCCTCTCCCCGATGTCCTTCATCACGCTGTGAATAGATCAGTTCTGCTGATCATTCCTCACCCCTACACAACTGTCAAGGACGTGGGGGGCCTGATCCGAATGACGGGATGGACTGTATCTGTCAGGTTGAGTGCGAAATGTCTGGCAGGCTGCTTAAAACGGAGAGGGAATCAGCAGCAGCGGCTGCTCGAACATCACCAGTTTGCCGTGGGCACCAATATTGCGGGTGAAGAACAGCAGGAAGACGTAGAATCCGCACAGCAGTACCGAAACCAGGCTCCAGAATTTTCGCCAGTACCAGGGCGGTTCGGTTTCGAGTCGGGCGGCCCGGGCGTAAATGCGGCCCAGCAGCAGACGGGCAGGGTAGATGACCGCAATAAACACCGTTGTCATCATCCACAAGGCATCCTGGGGAGGGGCTACGATTTTGAACAGATACAGAACAATTGTCAGGGCATAACCGATCAGAAATCCGAGCGTCCAGAGGAAGGGGGTTTTACGGAACAGCTGGCGACAGTGCCGCAGTTCCCGGCAGGCGGAAAACCGTTGAGTGCTACTGTAGTGTGCCTGCAAAATTGGAACCCAGGTCGCAACCACGGCCAGCATTGCACCGCCGACAAGTGTCACCAGAATGGCGGGACCTTGCGGGGCATCGGCTACGGCAAACAACGCAGTGGGAATAAGTGTCCACATCAACACACCGAGAGCCCCCCACAGTCCGAGCAGAAAAGTCTGCTTCAATTCGAGACTGCTCACCACATTTCCCACGGCAGCGGAACGTTCTCTGAGAATCTGGCCCAGATTTTCCTGCTGACGCAGTTTGCGATAATTCCGTCGAGGAGTGAAGAATGAACCCAGGCTGCCACCGACCAGCAGTGTGATCAACAGATGAATTAACAATCCACTCGCGATCGTGAAGGTGAGAATGCGGAGGAATTTTGTCAGTCCGGAGCCAGGGTCAATCAGGTACGCATCACTGGTAAATCCACCAAGGTATCGCAGCGGGAGCAGCAGAATGAAAATCCCGAAAACGATTGCCCCCAGCTGGCCTGCCACCCGGTAGAGTGGAAATCCTGCTTTCCATTTTCCTTCCCGGGCAACTTCTCCTTCCGCCTTCAGCAGAAACCCCAGGGCCAGGATATTCACAATCGGGATCGCCGCCAGGGTAGCCAGCAGCAGTACCAGTGAAGCCAGGTGAAACAGCAGAGAAACAAACCGGCCGACCAGCCTGAACAGTCCCCCCAGCAGTTGCCGTATGCCGAATCGTTTTGTGCGGGCGGGGGCTTCCGGTTCGACGGAAATGTCCAGCAGATGCGCCGCCTCAGAACTGACTGACATGATTCTCGACTCGCCGGGTAAGGAACTGCACTCCATTCACTCCGGGCAAACTGGCTGAATGCCTGGAACGCTGGAAACCACCATCAGTGACTTTTGATGAACAATTTCACGCAATTCCCGAGAACTGTTCAACCGAAATACCACTGCAGCCGTTGAAAAGACTGTTCAACTTGATTACTCGGAAAAAACCGTGCCAGTTTCAGGTTTTCCTGAAACCAGAATGTTTTCAAGACTGGTAAAATCTAAGTTAATCATGCCCATTTCTGCTCCCCTCGGGAAAGTGTGCCCCTGATGAGGAATGCGATCAAAACTTATGCCCCCGCAGTGGTGGTCTGCTGCATCCTGTTCTGGATTGTCTGGAGCACGGCTTTCCCACCCGTGGCCCAGGATGAATTGCTGGGGGAATCTCCCTTGCAGGATTCCACTCTCAGTGCGGCAGTTCAGAAAGTGGATGCCTGGTTTGCGGCAGACTGGGAAGCCCGTCAGCTGCCAGCGGCCGAAAAAGCAGATGATCTGACCATCCTGCGAAGGATGTCCCTGGCTCTGCATGGCACAATTCCTTCGATCGAAGAACTCCGGCAGTTTGAAGCCGATACCCGTCCCGACCGGCTGGCAATCTGGTGCGGGATGATGCTCGAAGACCCCCGCTTCGCCAACTATGTTTCGGAACGTCTGACTCGAGCGTTCGTGGGAACGCAGGGGGAGCCGTTTCTGGTCTTCCGGCGGGACCGGTTTCGAAACTGGATTGCCGAGCAGCTCCAGGCAAATCGACCTTACGATGAAGTTGTCCGGGAGATCATTTCCTCCACCGGTTTGTGGACGGGTGAGCCGGCAACCAATTTTGTGACACATGCCGTCCAGGATGGAAATGTCGATGCCAACAAGCTGGCCGGAAAAACCGTGCGTGCGGTTCTGGGGCAGCGGATCGACTGTGCCCAGTGTCACGATCATCCCTTTGCCGAATGGAAACAGAATCAGTTTGAAGGGCTGGCGGCCTACTTCGGCAAATGCCGACTGACCGCCTTCGGTATCGATGATCCGGCAGGGCGGAAATACGAAGTGGAAGATCGGCAGACTCTCGAGAAACGGGTGGTCGAGCCGAATGTCCCCTTTGACGCTCAATGGTTGCCGGACACGGGCTCTCAACGCTCCCAGCTGGCAGTGTGGTGTACTCATCCTGAAAACCTGCGGTTTGCCCGGGCCACTGCGAATCGGGTGTGGGCAATCATGTTCGGCAAAGCCTATTCAGAAGCAGAACCCTACTACACCCGGGTGGACGACCTGCCCGATCCCGATCCGGATGCCCAGACCGCTCTGGATCTGCTGGCAGAACAGTTCATCGCATCGGGCTTTAACCTGAGACAGCTGTTTCAGACGATTGCTGCCTCCCGACCATTTCAGATGGCCTCCGTTTCCACAGCAGAAGATGACATCCTCAAAAAGCAGGTTGAGGCCTGGGCGGTCTTTCCGCTGGTCCGGTTACGGCCGGAACAGATTGTCGGCTCGATGCTGCAGGCCAGTTCCATCAAGACCATTGACCAGCGGTCGCACCTGTTGACCAGAACGCTCAAGCTGATCAATGAAAATGATTTCATGAAGGAATACGGCGACCTCGGGGCAGATGAATTTGAGTCTCGGGCCAGCACCATTCCGCAGGCCCTGTTGAGGATGAACGGCAAACTGGCTGATGAAACCATCAAGCCCAATCCGTTCAATGCCACGCCCCGAATTGCCATGACAGCCCGAAACCGGGAAATGGTGATCGACACGGCCTACCTGGCCTGCCTGAGCCGCTATCCCACTGATGATGAACATCATTTCTTTCTGAACCAGTGGGCGGAGGGGGGCAAAAAAGGAACTCCTCAGAAAACACATGATCTGTACTGGGTTCTATTCAATTCTCCTGAATTCTCCTGGAACCATTGAGTCAACTCCGGTCCGCAAGCCGCGGACATTTCAAGGATCTCGAAATGAATTTTCTGCATCAGCAATTGCAGTATCCCGGATTCCGCCGCCGCGACTGGCTCAAGTGGCACACCGTTGCCGGACTTTCCTTTCTGCTTCCCTCCCTTTCTGCCCGCGCTGCCGAACAGCGGGGATCAGAACGGGCTCGCTCTCTGATCTGCCTGTGGATGAATGGTGGCCCCAGTCAACTCGAGATGTGGGATCCGCATCCGGGAACTGAAATTGGCGGACCGACAACTGCGATCAAGACTTCCATTCCCGAAATTGAAATCGGTTCCGGCCTCCCCTTAATGGCCGAACGGATACACCGCCTCAACCTGATTCGCTCACTGGTCAGCAAAGAGGGGGACCACGAACGGGGAACTTATTTTGTCAAAACCGGATATCGTCCGGATCCAACTGTCGTCCATCCCTCTCTTGGTTCTGTCATCACTTACCAGAAACCGACCGAGGGGCTGGATCTTCCTCCGTTTGTTTCCCTGGGGGATGGTCAGTGGCCTGCACGGGGAGGGTATCTGGGAGCTCAGTATGATGCGTTTCGTGTGTTTGATCCCGGCCGGGGAATTCATAACATGCAATCACGCGTCGGAGAGAAGCGGCAGGAACAGCGACTCGAAGGTCTGGATCTGCTCACGAAAACATTCAGGCAGGGACGCGGCATTCAGGCCGAAAAATCGCTGCACAAGCAGACCATTGACAACGCTCTGAAAATGATGTCCTCCGATCAGCTCAAAGCTTTCGAAATTGAAGCGGAACCGGAATCCACACGCGACCGTTACGGCGATACCCAGTTTGGTCGCGGTTGCCTGGTGGCTCGTCGTCTGATTGAAACTGGAGTGCGAGCGGTCGAAGTGACTCTCTCCGGTTTCGATACGCACGCCAACAATTTTGAAGGGCAGGCTGAGCGAATCAAGGATCTCGACCCCGCATTTGCCGCTCTGATGGATGACCTGATCGAGCGGGATCTGTTTGAATCCACCATCGTACTCTGTATTGGTGAATTCGGCAGAACGCCACGCATCAATCCACTGGATGGCCGGGATCACTGGCCGAACGGGTTTTCCTGCGTACTGGGTGGTGGCGGGCTGGTGGAAAGCACAGTCATCGGCGAAACGGACCCCACTGGTAAAGCGACCGAACCAGTCAACCCCGTCAAAGTTCAGGATCTGTATGCCACGATTCTCACCCAGCTGCAGATCGATCCTGCCCATGAAATGATGACTCCGATCGGTCGTCCCCTCGCCATATGTGATGGTGCACCGCTCGAACTACTGCTGAAGAGCAGCTGATGTCATGCATGCATCACGATGGCGGTAAGCAGCAGCGGTTACTTGCTGCGCTGGAGACGCTGCTGAATGGGATCTTCGAAATCGTCCCTCAAGTCATAAGGGCGTTGAGCGATATACCACGCTTTCCAGTCGCGATAAAGCTGCTTTTTCCACTCTTCAATTTTGGGGGCCAGTTGAATGGCCAGTTCCGGATTCTGGTATTCGGCAATCGGATCTTCAGGATGCCCGAATCCATTGGGACGGCGGGCAATCCAGCATAATGATGAGCGGGCAGCCATGACGACTTTCAGGTCTGAATCCTGAAGCAGGTTTACCAGATAGCCAGCCAGTTCCAGCTTGTCAGATTTGCCGATCGCTTTGGCCAGCAACTCCCGCACTTCGGCATCGGGATGAGCAATCAGCTGTTTCAGGAGCGGTTCATTCTTCACGATCGATTCCGGGTCATTCAACTCCTCTGGCCGAACAACCGGCTGATCCGGGAGGTTTTCCGGCAGATCGATGGTAGCCAGCTTGCTGAGCAGCTGGGAAAACTCGGCCATGCTGGGCTCATCGGATTTCACCCGGCCCCCTTCAAATTCCACCTTGGTGAGGTCATCGGGCAATCCCCGCCCCCCAGCCAGTGTGCCTGCTCCCAGATCGTTTACGGTTTTAGGAGTGGGAGTCAGTTTGCGTGTGGCTCTCATCAGGTACAGCAGACTGAAACAGGTGGCGGACGGGTGGTAGGATGCATAAGGGCCATTCTCAACCCAGATGCCATTGGCGCTCTGTTTGGCCAGCAGGAGATTGGCTCCGTACTGATACCAGTCTTGACCGGCGACCGTGTCCCATCCGTTCAAAGTTGCTGCCCGTTCAAGCGAATAGAAAAAGTAGTACCAGTTGCCGTGTGTTTCTCGGGAACAATATTCTATGAAATTACGGTCCATCCATGTGCGGGCCTGGGTGACAGCCTGATCCAGAGTTCCCCGGGAGATTTTTGAGGGGGCTCGGACGAACTTCGTCTGTCCCGTTTCCTGAACCCGCTCCAGCATCTGCAGAGGATTATTCTTCTTTTCTGGTTCTTTGGGGGCTGTTGAGAAGAGGATCGTTCGAATGATTCCCAGTGAACCTGCCCCTGCCAGTGCCATGGTTCCCTGTGGCGTGCTTGCTGCTGGTCCGGCTGGGGAGGGATGATAGGAAAAGGAGCCATCGGGAAGCTGAGTTCGAAAATGCCAGGTCGCGGCATCGTCGTATACCGAGGTCTGCACGGGAATCCCGGCACGTTCTGCCGCCCACAAACCAAGAATCGCGTACTGGGTGATGCTGGTATCGCCAATCCCCCCGTTCCGGGTAAGATAAAACCATCCTCCATAGGATTGCTGTGTCGAGATGATGTACTCGGTGATCAGTTCCATCTGGGGGCGATACATTTCATCGTGGGTTGCTTCGAGCGCCATGATGTCCGTGGTGGCTTCATAGATTTCATGACCGACGGGCGAATACAGCGATGTAGACTGATCAAATTTTTTCAGGATCTTCTGCAGACCTGCCTGGACCGGGGCGGAATCGACTTCATCGCCCCCGCTCAACAGTGTGTACACAATCAGCCCCGCCAGCCAGTCGTAATACTGCTCCTGTTTTCTCAGCGCGGCCATGCCCTTTTGAATCGCCTGTTCAATCCGGGGATCATCTGCCGCCTGCACGGGTGCGGAGAAAATGCAGCTGCTGACCAACAAGCCGATGGCGAACAGGATCCGTGCTGGCAGATTCTGCATACTGCTACTCCACTGCCGTTGGCTCGGGAAAGTCTCGAATACCGCTGTAACGGGTATAGGTCTCATAGATTTCGCCTCCATCCAGTTCACGGGGATCTCCCGTTTCCCTCAGATAGTTCTGCAGACGGGCTTTCAGTTCCGTGAAAACCTTTGCGTGCTTTTCATCACCCGCCAGATTGCTCAGGCAATCCGGATCCGAATGGACATCGAACAGTTCGTATTCCGGCCTCCGATCCACTGCCAGATGAAAGAACGGGGCCACCTCCGGATCGTCCCTGTGATTCACCAGATACGAAAGTGAGGGACCGCCATCGATGTCATGATACCCTCCGTGAGGCGGGCCGAGAATCCCCGGCTTGTCAAACTTTTGCGGAGCCCCGGCCGGCCAGCGTTCCGGCCGGAAGTTGTGAACCAGCAGATACTCGTGCGTGCGGAGCGACCGCTGCGGGTAGGTCCAGTTCTGGTAGCGAGACGAGGAATGTCTTTCCCGGGCACTGTAAACTGCAACTCGCTGCGGTTCGCAGATTCCGGACTTTTCGGATTTCAGAAGGGAAACCAGGCTGCGGCCGGAAAGCCCGGGGGCATCGGCTGGAAATGAAACCTGAGCA
>JAGQQT010000168.1:0-2958 GCA_020426065.1 Planctomycetaceae bacterium
GGGATGATTGCTGGCCGGGTTGCCGCCGATCAGAAAGACCAGATCTGCATGCTCGGCATCTTCCAGTGTGAGCGTGGCGGTGCCGGTGCCGAAACTGTTCGAAAGACCCACTCCACTCGCCTGGTGGCAGTAGTAACTGCAGTTATTCACGTTGTTCGTCCCGTACATGCGGGCAAACAGCTGCAGCAGGAAACCGGCTTCATTCGAGCTGCGGCCACTGAAGTACCAGAACGTTTCGGCGGGAGTCAGTTCTTTCAGCTTGGCGGCAATACTCGCAAACGCTTCATCCCAGCTGATCGGCTGATAATAGTTATCTCCCTGACGATAACGGAGCGGGCTGATGATTCGGCCGGTGTGCTCCAGTTCACGCGGTGTAAACCGCTGCATCTGCGGGAGGGAGTAAGTCGAGAAATAGTCGGCAGGAATCGCTCCCTGCATATCGGCCACCATGGCCTGCAGACTCTTTTTGCAGACCTCCGGAAACGAACCGAGTTCGTTGACCATGCCCCCTTTCTGTCCACCCATGCCCAGGGCGCAGGTTTTACAGGCATTCCGGGACCGCATGGCATTCCAGAGTCGAAGAATTCCGCCTGCTTCGCGAGATTTCTTCCACGTATAAAGGATTGCCCGCCATCCCCCGCCCGATCGAACCGGTTTCATCCCATTTCTCCTCAGTCGTCCGCTGCCATTACAATCTGTCGAAGCCTCATTAAATTAGTCAGATTGAATATAAAGCGAACAGTGCCGGAAAGAAAGCAGGCGGTGGAATGCGGGGCGTGGAGAGTGACCGGGTGAACTCACCGTGGGAGTGTGATGTGAGTGTCTGCTCTCATTACTTTTTTCTTGACCTTTCGGTTATGTTCTGAGCCAGTTGCCGGACAGGGCATAAGGAGATATGAGAAAGGCAATGAGTTTTTTAAACGGAAATCAGAATCTCATCTGGAAAATGGTACTGTTTTTGAGAAAGAGATGGCATGACGTTCATTGAGGTCATCGCTGTCATTTTTGGTTTATTGTGTGTCTGGCTGACGATCCGCCAGAATATCTGGTGCTGGCCCACCGGTCTTGTTCAGGTCGTACTTTACATCTTCATTTTTTATCAGGTGAAGCTGTATTCCGATCTGATCCTCCATGTGATCTATGTTTTTCTGCAACTTTATGGCTGGTTCCACTGGTTGAAGGGGAATAAAGGTGACACGTCTCTCCCGGTAACATTACTCGAACAAAGATCAAGATCAGCCTGGATCGCAACCATGATTCTGGGAACCTGTGCCTGGGGTTATCTTATGGCAACCCGAACTGATGCTGCCGTTCCTTACGGAGATGCGTTTACAACCGTAACGAGTCTGATTGCTCAGTGGCTCATGGCTCGCAAGAAACTGGAGTCCTGGCTGTTCTGGATCGCCGTTGATGTGGTGGCAATTGGGATTTACTGGACCAAAAGCCTGTATCTCACTTCCGGCCTGTATGCTGTCTTCCTGGTGCTGGCCATTCTGGGCTGGTTTGCCTGGAAGAGGACCTGTATGGAATCCGGGGAAACAGCATGACTACGGGCCTGGCTCTCGGCAAATTTGCCCCATTGCATAAGGGGCATCAGCTCCTGATCGAAACCTCACTTCGCGAAAATGATCATACGATCGTGGTGATTTATAACTCACCCGATGTGACTGCCATTCCGCTCCCTGTGCGAGCAGGCTGGATCAGGACGTTATATCCCCAGGTTGCCGGCAAAGAAGCCTGGGATGGTCCAATGGAAGTTGGGAACACTCCTGAAATTCGCAGGATGCACGAAAATTATCTGCTGAATCTTCTGCAGGGTGAAAATATCACTGCGTTTTACTCCAGTGAGTTTTATGGTGACCATATCAGTCGAGCGTTTGGAGCAACGGATCGCAGGATTGATCCTGATCGGATTCAGGTTCCTGTTTCTGCGACTGCCATCCGGAAACACTTCCGAAATCACTCACAGTTTCTGGATCCGGTAGTCTATCGGGATCTGATCACAAGGGTGGTTTTTCTGGGTGCCCCTTCAACCGGAAAGACAACCCTCGCCCGGGAACTTGCGACCGTTCACAAAACCGTCTGGATGCCCGAGTATGGCCGTGAATACTGGGACAAACATCAATCCAATCGTCGGCTCAACATGGAACAGCTGGTCGAAATCGCTGAAGGTCATTGTGAACGTGAAGAGGCCCTCATACTCCAGGCCGACCAAACCATTTTTATCGATACAGATGCAACAACAACATACATGTTCTCGCTCTATTACCATGGTCAGGCTCACCCCCGTTTGACTGAACTGGCAGCGGAAACAAGGGCAAGGTATGACCTGTTCTTTCTGTGTGAGACGGACATCCCGTATGATGAGACTTGGGATCGCTCGGGTGATGTCCAGCGTCAACTCTTTCAGCAGCAGATTAAGGCCGATCTGGTCATGCGAAAAGTTCCCTTCATTTCATTGAAGGGAACTCTCAGCGAGCGAATGCAAACCGTCAACCATGTGCTCCAGAATTTCAATCGCTATCAGTCGATCGCAGAGCACTTGAGAATGATTTGAGCAGGGTTCCAAAACCTGTACGGTGCCGTCAGCTACTGACCAGTCAACCACTGAATCTGGAATCCGAAATCATCACACGCGGGATTCGAGGTCTTCCCAGCGGGTGAAGGTTTCGGCCAGTTCGGCTTCCAGTTGTTCGAGTTCACTGGAAACTCGGGCAATGGTTTTTCGATCCTGCTGATAGAACTCCGGCTGGGTCATCTGGTCGTGCAGTTCCTGTTGACGCTGTTCGAGTTTTTCGAGTTTCTCGGGGAGCTTTTCGAGCTCAAGCTGCTCTTTGTAGGTCAGCTTTTTACGGGCAGGATTGGAAGTCTGAACGGCGGGAGTGGATTCCGTTCGTGACGCCTTGTCAGCACCTCCCTTCGGATCTGCAACAGTCCGATTGCGGGCATAGTCATCGT
>JAGQQT010000168.1:2968-8024 GCA_020426065.1 Planctomycetaceae bacterium
CCCCCATCGTATTCCTTGAGCAAGCCGTTTGGTTCGAAGGCGAGAATGGATGTGGTGACGTTGTTCAGGAAAGCCCGGTCGTGGCTGACCAGCAATACTGTTCCACTGTAGTTGACCAGAAGCTCTTCGAGCAGTTCGAGGGTTTCGGCGTCCAGATCGTTGGTCGGTTCATCCAGAATCAGCATGTTGGAAGGCTTTTTGAACAACCGGGCCAGCAGCATCCGGTTTCGTTCCCCACCGGAAAGGTAGCGGGCCGGGCGACGGGCGCGTTCCGGAGTGAACAGGAACTCCTGCAGGTAGCCATAGATGTGACGCTCCACGCCGTTCACAACCAGCCGCTCCTGGCCTTCTCCCACGTTTTCTGCAACGGATTTTTCTTCATCAATCTGTTCCCGCAGCTGGTCGAAGTAGAGTGTTTCCAGCTTCGTTCCATGTCGGATGGTGCCGGAATCGGGATTCAGCTCTCCCAGCAGTAACTTAAGCAGAGTGGTTTTGCCCGCTCCGTTAGAGCCGACAATCCCCACCTTGTCTCCCCGCATCAGGAGGGTGGAAAAATTCTGGATGATCGGCCGGTCTCCATAGTGGAACTGGACATCGGTGGCTTCGATCACCAGATTACCGGAACGCTCGGCTTCCGAAGCCTGCATGCGGACATTGCCGACTTTTTTCCGGCGTTGGGAACGCTCATCCCGCATTTTCTTCAATGCACGCACCCGACCTTCGTTGCGGGTCCTGCGCGCTTTGATCCCCTGACGAATCCAGCGTTCTTCCTCGGCCAGTTTTTTGTCGAACAGAGCCTCCTGTTTTTCTTCCGCATCAAGGGCGGCGGCTTTTCGATTCAGGAACGTGTTGTAGTCGCAGGTCCAGTCAAACAGACGCCCTCGTTCGACCTCAATAATTCGAGTGGCCAGCGCCTGCAGAAAAACACGGTCGTGAGTCACAAACAAGAGCGAGCCGCCAAAGCCTTTGAGAAAGTTTTCCAGCCACGTGATCGATTCCATATCCAGATGGTTGGTTGGTTCATCGAGCAGCAGCAGGTCGGGTTGCAGTGCGAGCGACTGGGCCAGCAGCACGCGTCGTTTCATCCCCGAGGAGAGCGAAGCAAAATCGGCCTCCGGATCCAGTGACATCCGGGACAGTGTTTTCTCGATCTGATGATCCAGCTCCCAGGACTCTTCCGTTCCTGAAGTCTGCAAAGCGGAACGAATCACTTCCTGAATGGTCCCTGTCAAACCTGCTGGCACTTCCTGCAGGAGTCTGGTGACACGAATCCCCGGCTCGCAACGAACCTGTCCGTCATCAGGAACCAGCTCCCCGGCAACCAGCTTCATCAAAGTCGATTTTCCGGCCCCGTTGCGGCCCAGCAGGCCAATCCGTTCCCCCCGCTCAATCTCAAAGGACAAATCCTCCAGCAGGGGAGGCTGGGTAAATGTAAAACTGACCTGGTCAAAATGAATCAGCGACATGGTCGCACTTTCAGGGAAAAACGCAGCAGGTGGGAAGGGATCATCAGTTGGCTGGTTGAGACCATTGTACGTGAGCGGCCGCTCCTGGCTCCATCAGACTTAACTCGATGAGCTGCAGTTCCAGAGCATCCCAGCGGCCCTGAGTCATGCCGCCGGTGAACGTGCCGTCCGCATCGAGGCAGAGTGGCTTCAAGGCTTCTACTCCCTTGTCGAGCACGCTGCGGGGCATCTCCGGATTGATCGTCTGGAGATGATCGTGCACGGGGCCAGGATTTTCGAGGTACGATTTCCAGCCGGCTATCGAGGCGTTCACGAAGGCCTGCACCTGTTGAGGATGTTCCTTGACCCAGTCTTCGGATGTGATCAAAACACTCGAATACGGATCAAATCCGAGATCGGAAACAAGCAGTTCTTTCGTGGACGCTCCCTGTTTGCGGGCAATGATCGGTTCACTGAACACATAAGCCTGCTGGGCAAATCGTTTATCCTGCAGGAACTCGGCAATCGTGCCGCTGTTCCGAACAATCTTCACATCGGTCAGAGGGAGCTTCTTGCGCAGAAAGTGAGAAAACGCCGGGGCATCGCTCATGGCGAGCGTGACATTCTGAAGTTGATCCCAGTTTTCGATTCCCGCTTCGGCATGGACGAGGATGCAGCGCGGGGAGTGCTGCAGAGGTGCCATCAGAGCGACCACCGGTGCCCCTTGAGCCCGGCCCATCAGGATCCGGTCAGCGTTGGAAACGCCAAAAGTCACCCGGTTCAACGCCACCCGTTGAATCACCGGACTGTCTGGCCCGCCCGGCAGGATTTCGACTTCAAATCCAGCCTCCTGGTAGGTTCCGTTTAAAAGGGCGGCATAGAATCCACCATGTTCGGCTTCCGGAAGCCAGTTGAGTGCCAGCGTGACCGAAACGGCGGAATCACTTCGGGTTTCACTGGAGCCGGAATCTGTTTCGGGCTTCTGGCAACCTGCGACCAGGCAGATCAGCCACAAGACTGTCAGAATTCTTACAACCGGCATTTTCCCGCACTCCATTTTCATCGGCTTGATAAACAGAATCATCCCGCTGGCCAGAAATCAGCCGATCCCGCCGGAATCTGGACCTGGCCCGCCACGCCTGCCGGATTCAGGTCCTAATGTTTAACAACATCTTGCGAGAGGGACCAGTTACGCCATTCAATTTGGATGGGATTCACAAGGGCGAACCGATGCTGCAGAAATTCTGGACGCAGATCTGTTTCTATGCAGACTTCTATTACGATTTCGCCATCAAAAGCTGGAACAACATCACTCCCTCACAGTATGCCGTTGTGCTGCTTGGTGTCGGCTGGTTTGGCTGGATTATGCTGAAATCGGCCAGCCGCAAGTAATGCCTCATCAGGCAGACAGATTCAGCCCTGCTGAAAACTTTCCAGTGCCTTTTCGCGGGTCTCAAAATAAGGCCAGAGCTTGAACAGGCTCATGTTCTTCAGCACTTCGTGCATGTTATCGCTGGCCGAACAGATCGCCACTTTTCCGTTCCGCAGCTTCTTTTCCCGGCCGAGCGTAATCAGGGCTCCAATGAATTCAGAGCCGAAATAGTTCAAGTTGCTCAGGTCGATGATCAGATGAGGGGTTGCCTGGTCGGCAACGAGGGTGCGGACGATATTGGATTCTGCCTGCAAATCGGCATAGCGAAAACTGGCCCCCTGCCCGTTCGGTGTCACGAACACGGTCGGCGGTTCTTTTTCAACCAGAAAGATGCGGAGATGTTTGGCCATAGCGTACTGGGAGTCAAAGGATCGAAAAACTGTTCTTACCGGATCAAAAATCCGGATGCAACACAGTAACGCTCAGAAGTCGAATCTGTTCGTGGAATAATTGACCGAAACCCACAATCCACGCCGAATTCCCGGGGAATCTCCGGATCAATCCGGTTGTTCAGCATCTCGACATCAGGAGAATTACTGATTTCCCCGATTACGGCCGGTCAGCAGTCCGCTCCGGAGCCAGGTCCACACAGGCCAGAGTTCCCTCCGCTCCCCGGCAATAGATCATCTGATCACACAGGATGGGCATCGTCCAGCATTGCTCATTCATCACAGTGATCCGCCCGGTTTCCTGGTAGGCTTTGGGCGTCATCTCGGCCAGCACCAGTTCGCCCAGATCGCTGGTGATAATCAGGTGTTCGGCTGTGGCCATCAGCGCCCCGCAACCGAGCCCTTCCTGGGTCCAGGCGACTTCACCAGTTTCCCAGTTCACACATTTGAGCGTGACGGTTCGCCGGTTGTGTGAATTGCCGTCAAAACCGTACAGCCAGCCGTTGTGCAGAACGCAGGAATTCATGTGATTCCGCATTTCCTTGTTCTGCCAGACCGGTTCGAGTTTGTTGCCATCAAAATTGAGCAGCACTGCTCCGATGTTGTATCCCGTTGAAACAAAGATCTGCCCGTTCAGCCACAGTGGCGTGGTTGAGTTGGTGTCGTAAGGAGAGTCCCAGGGGAAAAATGTGGTTTCTTCATGAGTTGCCAGATCGACAATCGACAACCCTTCGTTGTTCAGAGCGGCAAGGAATTGCCGGCCGGACTGCTCAAACAGTTCCGGAGTCCCATAGCCGGGCATGCGGGCGGCTGTTTTCCACTTGAGTTGACCAGTCTGTTTATCCAGCCCGACGACTGAACCCGCTTCCAGCAGCACTTCCTCACCCCGGATCACCGGTGTGCAGGTGAAGCCCCATTCCGGCAGAGGGATCTGGAGTTCTGCCCGCAGGTCAAACTTCCACAGTTCCTGACCGGTTGCCGCATCCAGCTTCCGGACTTCCCCTTCACGACTGTTGATGTAGACATGCTGCCCATCCAGAGCAGGTGAGGCTCCCGGGCCTCCTTTGTGCAGATGGTCCAGCAGCTGACAGGGATAACTGATCGACCAGACGATTTTTCCAGTCAGAGCATCAAAACACCAGGCAGTTTCCTGTTCGGTCCCTTCCGGATGTCCCAGTGCATACACTTTGCCGCCAGCAACGCTGACCGCGCTGTAACCAATCCCGATATTGTGTCGCCACAAAACCGGAGGCATGTTATCCAGAGCATCAGAACGCAGATGCTCCCGCGAGATTCCATCCCGATGCACGCCCCGCCAGCAGGGCCATTCCGGAGCCACCAGATCAGACTCTGGCTTCAGCACGGAATGCTTGACCGGAATCACGTTTACGGGGGATTCCGCCTTGAATTCGGAGAACATCATCTCATCCGATGAGCCGCAACCTCCGCACAAGACCAGCAATACGCCAGTCAGCAACAGTCCAGACACTTTGTTCCAGATTACCATCAGCTTCTTGTCAACCAACATTGTTTTGCGATCCTTCGCGAACGAGTACCGGAATTGCACAATTGCTCCGGCATCACACTCGGACTTCATCAAAATCACTTCTCTGCAGAATACAGCAAGTCTGGCCACTGAATCGTTACACACATTGACTGTGTTTATTCAGCACCGATCACTGATCAGGGACAAGACAATTCTGTCCCGGTGGTTTCTCGGTTCCTGTGTGACCCGCCATCCCGAAAAGGGGATTACTCGATGCGATACAAATGCGTTTTCGTACGAATAA
>JAGQQT010000169.1 GCA_020426065.1 Planctomycetaceae bacterium
AGATTGGCGGAAATGATGACCAGTCGGACGAGGTCCAGTGTGTGCTCGATATCTTCGGCCCGGCGAATTTTGCCTCGGTGATTCAGCAGGCAGAGGAGGACAAGAATGTCAAAAACATTTTCAAATTCAACACGCCCAGCGATCCCTATTCTTCACTGATCGGTGTGAGTCTGGATGCGGACAAACAGAAGACAGATGCAGTCAGTCCGATATATTATGTGAGCGAACAGTCTCCTCCCATCCTCATCTATCACGGCACGCACGATGCACTGGTCCCCTATGCCCAGAGTGTGGAGCTGCTAGATGCGCTGAAGGCAAAAGGTGTGGATGCCTGGCTGCAGACATTCCCGGGAGCGGGTCACGGTGGGCCAGCATTTGGCAACACGGCGGCACTGGTGCTGATGAAAAACTTCTTCGACAAGTACCTGAAAGAAGCTGACGTCGAGATCGAACTGATTCCCGAAGCAACCCTGGCTCAATAGAAATGATCAAGTTGCCCGGAATCCAACTGTTAATCCCCTCCCGTTTGCGGGAGGGGCAGCAAACCAGTGGATTGAATACCGAATCAGACTCGTGCCATTGATGAGGAATTCAGCACCATATCCACTGAATTGGGGACTTCAACAAGAGGGGGAGTCCCTGCAGTGGAATTCTGTTGCCCTGCTGCGGAATTCAGTTCATTCAGTGTGTTTTCCTCATCCACCACCAGGGCATCCACCTGGATGGGATGAACCCGATTCCGGGCATCAGGATCTTTCCGCAACAGACGTTTCCCCGCTCGAACTGCAGCAGTCGGCAACACGCTCTTGAGAATGGTCCGCCAGGTCCCCGGTGCATTTCGTTTGTGCTGAAGCGCTTTCAGGCAATGGTAAAAACTGCGTGCCCGATAATGATGGATCAGGTATTCGGAAGCCAGCCAGTCGTGCGCCTGCCAGCGGATGTTGGCGATGTCATTGTCACTCAGGCCTGATTTCTCAGAATGATATCGCAATTCCTCCTGAATGGTTCGGATGTATGACCGGGCAAATTCCAGATTGTTTTCCCGCTTCGTGAGCTGATCTTCATTGCCAACCCGATACAAAATGGATGCGGCATCCAGGTAGGCAACTTCGCCCAGTCGGCAGGTTGCCAGATGATATTTAAAATCCTCGCCACCGCGTCGCATGCTCCGGTCAAATGATCCGACCTGCTGGGCCCACTCCCGTCTCAACACCACCGTTGGGGTGTGTACCAGGTTTCCATAAAACATCTGGCGATAGATACTGCCCGACTGCACTTCAATCTGCTGAAGTTCCGGTGCCAGCGAACCGGTGCAACAGTCGCCCAGACTTCGTTTTTCTGCAAAGATTTCCTGCCCTTCAAACCACTGATACGCTCCGTACATGTGTCTGAGGAAGTTTTTCTCTTTCAGTTCTCCGGTCGGTGTGATCGCGTCCATGTTCGTCCAGCACATGCCGATTTCAGGACGCGCCGTCAACAGGGCCACCTGAGCCTCCAGCTTCCAGGGTAACCATACATCATCGGAATCAAGAAAGGCCACAAGCTGGCCGGACATCATGTTCAGGGCGCGGTTACGGGCTTCAGAGACCCCTGCGTTTTCCTGATAAAAATAGTGCACCCGTTCGTCCCGCCGGGCCAGATCCCGAACCACATCAACGGTGTGGTCTGTCGATCCGTCATCAACAACAAGCACCTCCAGTTTGTCCCAGGTTTGCTGCAGAGCACTGGTAATGGCTTCTGCCAGCAAATTCGCACGATTGTACGTTGGCAACACAATGGAAACGGTCGGCATGAAGCACCTTTGAAGCCGCTAAAGACGCAGGAATACTGACCAAAGGATACAGGTTGTGGATGATCTGATCAGGATCAAATTGTCCAAATGACGCCAGTTTTCATGCCTGTGGTGACAAGAAATCTGTCGTTCTGATTATGCGGTTTGGTACTCAAAACACTACTGCAAATGTTGGCAGTTCATCCTTGAGTGAAGCGTACAAAACCCTCTCATTGAGCATCCATGTGTTGACTTTCTGCATCACCCAGCCATCAGAGCGAACATGGTCGCCAGGATGCCGAGCATCGCCAGGAAGATCCAGAAGGGGCTCCATTCGACCGCTCCACCAAAGGTGTACCAGGGATAATAGCTTCCCGCATGGTACCCGTGGTAAAGGTAAGTGCCGCAGTGGGGACAGGCGTCGGCATCTTCGTAGATATCTGCCCCGCAATCCGGACAGGGAATTGTGGAACCTTCCTCATCATCGAGGTCATCATAGCCATCGTCGTAGCTGTCTTCGTCCCAGTCATCATCATCTTCGTAATCCATGATCTGTTCTGCTATGCTGGCGGAAGACGGGGGTTCCCGACCTGAACCCCTGATAATTCCTGTTTGAAAGTGATGATCCATGCCTGCAATCACGATAAAGGATGACGCCTCCGGAAGCCAAGCCCAGGTGCTGCCCGAGCTGGGGTTCAACCTTTTCCAGTTTTCGGTGCCTCTCAAATCGACCACCATTGAAGTGATTGACGCTCCTGCCGATTTCGCGGAGGGGAAGGAGCGCCCCAGCCGTTACGGAATTCCAATCCTGTTTCCGTTTCCCAACCGGATCAAAGGGGGAGCGTATTCCTGGGCCGGAAAGGATTATCAGCTTCCGGTCCCCAAGCCGGGTGCCCATGCGATCCACGGATTCTGTCTGGATCGCCCCTGGCGGGTCATCGATCAGACCGAAAACACAGTGACCGGTGAGTTTCAGTTGAGCAAAGATGCCCCGGAACGTCTCGAACTATGGCCGTCAGATTTTGTCATTCGCTGCACGTACCTGGTGCGTGGGAATCGGCTCCGCTCCCGGTTTGAATTTCATAATCCTGGAACCGAACCGCTGCCCTGGGGCTTCGGTACCCACGCCTACTTTCGCGTGCCACTCACCGATGCCAGTTCGGTGGAGCATTGCCTGATGGTCGCTCCGGCATTTGAGCAGTGGCCACTCAATGACTTCATCCCGACCGGCGAGCGGATTCCCGTAACGGGCGCCAACAACCTGACGGAGGGGGCCTATGTTACTGAACTGAAACTCGATGATGTGCTGACCGGGCTCACCCCGGACAAGGATGCCTTGCGCTGCCGCATCATGGACGAAGGGAGCGGCTATCAACTGGTGCAGGAATGTGATCTCCGATTTCGGGAACTGGTTGTGTTCACACCGCCCAACCGGAATGCCGTCTGCATGGAGCCTTATACCTGCCCGACAGATGCCATCAATCTCACCGCACGGGGAATTGAGTGCGGATGGGAAGTTCTGGACCCCGGTAAATCGGCAACGACATGGATTGATCTGTGTGTTGAACCGATCATGGCCTGAGACTCCTGCTGACTGCAAATCAAGGTTTTTATAATGTCCGATCAACATCAGTCCAATCCAAATATCACTCTGCAGGAAACACTCCAGCAGGTGGCGGGGGGAGCTTTGGATGTCGCGGAAGCGGTCCAGAAAATCTCCACACACTTTGCCTCTGAGCATTCCAGAAGTGACCTGGATCTGGACCTGGCCCGAGCTTCCCGCTGCGGCTTCCCGGAAGCGATTTACGGACAGGGAAAGTCGGCAGAAGTCATTCTGGATGCCTTTGCGAGAATGACCACCGCTCGACAAAACTGTCTGGCAACGCGCGTGACCGAACAGATTGCGATCGAATTACAGAATGAACATCCGGAAGCGATCTGGAATCCGATTGCCCGCACAGTCCGGCTGATGAATGAGCCACCTCGCGAACAGCTGGTAAAAACCGTGGTGATCACCGCTGGCACAACAGATCGGCCAGTGGCTGAGGAAGCGATTGAAACATTACGCTGGATGCAGTACGAGCCGGAAATCATTTACGATGCCGGAGTGGCCGGGCCGCAACGCCTGCTCAAATCTCTGCCCCGCCTGGCGGATGCTTCGGCGATTGTTGTTGTGGCAGGCATGGAAGGTGCCCTCCCCTCTGTGGTTGGTGGATGGGTGAAGTGTCCGGTCATTGCCGTCCCCACCAGTGTTGGTTACGGAGCCAACTTCGGTGGACTCTCAGCCGTGCTGGGAATGCTCAACAGCTGTGCGGCGAATGTGGCCGTCGTGAATATTGACGCAGGTTTCAAGGGAGGTTATCTGGCGGGGATGATCGCCCGACAGAGCCGTTTCGAGAATGGATCAGACAGGGAGTAATCGGATGCCTCAGCACATCGATTTGATTCCGCACCTTCCGCCGCGAGATCGCGAAGGACACAAGGGAACGTTTGGAACCGTAATGATCATTGGGGGCTCCCTCGGGATGGCCGGAGCAGCCGGACTGGCTGGCATGGCAGCTTTACGAACCGGTTGCGGCCTGGTGTTTGTCGCCTGTCCGAAAGAGGTCCAGAGCACGATTGCCAGTTATGAACCCTCTTATCTGACCCTTGGACTGGTTGCTGATGATTCCGGCATCCTGACAAAGGAAACCCGTGATCAGTTCTACGCGACTCTGCGAAAAGCCAGTGCGATTGCGATTGGTCCGGGCCTGGGAAAATCCCGGCTGGCACAGGAACTGACACTCGAACTGTTTAACGGGAGCAGCAAGCCTGTCGTGCTGGATGCGGATGCCCTCAACCTGATTGCCGAAGCCAAGTCGGATTTTCAGGCAGCAAATGGAGTGAGGATTCTCACCCCCCATCCGGGAGAGATGAGCAGGTTGACCGGACTATCCATCGCTGAGATTGAGAAATCCCGCGAAGAGATTGCCCTGGATTTTGCCGCCAGACAAGGTTGCGTCCTGGTTCTCAAGGGCCCGCATACTGTGGTGACCAATGGAGATGATTATTACGTCAACAGAACTGGAAACAGCGGAATGGCGACCGGCGGCAGCGGCGATGTGCTGACCGGTGTGATTACATCTTTACTGGCCCAGGGACTCACCCCCTTTGCTGCCGCTCAACTGGGAGTCTACCTGCATGGACTGGCAGGTGACCTGGCCGCCACACGCACCGGCGAACACGGAGTGATCGCTTCCGATTTGCCACTGGCGGTTGCAGAAGCCATCCGACAGACGCAGTGATTGTGTCCGTCACTTCGAAAACTGCTCCAGCACTGATGAGAGCGTGGGGAGTGTTGAATTGAGGCAGGGACGGGCAAAAACCGGCACCCCATCGCCACGCACCAGAGTATCTCCGCTCGAGATCCCTGGTCGCGAGATGGGAATTCTCAGGTACTGCTCTTCTGATGCGGGCGGGTTGTGTTGTTCCATGGACTGGAAATCGAGATGAATCACCTTAAGAGAGGGGATTTTTTCGAAAGCCAGCTGGAACGCATCAGGCTGAATCGGGCCAACTGCCAGGACCAGATCTGGCTCCTGTCGTTCCAGTAGAGACTGCCAGGAATACCGCAAGGGATCGTGTTCAATGGCGTCCTCAGAAAAACGGACTGCATCGGGAAAGCCCGTCATCGCCAAAATCACTTCGTGAGCACAATCGGTGACAGTATCCGGGGCCACCGTCAGGCGAAACAGTCGAGAGGTTTTGTTGATCTCCGCCAGCAGTGCGGTCAGGCGCTGATTCTCATCCCGTGACAGGGAACCATGAACCAGAACCGGATACTGAGCATTCGGAATCTGCTCGACAAATAGGTGTCGCACTGCCTCAGGCAGATTCTCAGCGAGTTGCTTTCCCCCTTCTCTCTCATTCCAGCAGGCATGCCATTGAGCAATCTGCAGAGAAAGTTCTTGGTCGGAGAGCCTGATTCGTTCAACATGCTGAGCAGCAGAAGTCGCGTCGGAACTCTCCAGAGCAACGACCCGACGAGGAGTGTCCTCAGAAATAAACCGCCCACCGCAATTCCAGATCCTTTCCCCGAAGCGTGGCCAGGTGGCAAAAAGATCGACCTCAAGCTGGATCAATAAATCGCAGCGATGCCGAATCTCCCCCAGCGTGCAGGTGCGGTCGCCGTATCGTTGTTGACTGAGAATCGCCTCACAGCCGTGGATGGTGGTCAGCCCCATTTGATTCCGGGACGCAAAATCCACGCAGGCAGCCATCGCCTCCCAGGAGGTATTCGAGAATCCGGTGAGGACAGGAGCAGTTGCCTTCTCCAGCCACTGCCTGGCCAGTACCAGTCGGCTTTGGATGTTTTCGGGTGAAATTCCCTCTGCATTTACTGACTGTTCGAGAAAAGCCTTTCCCTGTGAACAGGCATTCACAACCTCCGACATCTTTGCTGATTCAAGCTGCAGGTCATCACAGAGCAGTCCGCACCCCTGGCAGGTGAAATCCAAAATGGGAAAAGTGAGCGGCACGACAGATTCTGATCCTGATTGAGGGGGTGTACGGCGGTATGAGTCGGAAATCATAACAAATCGGACGGAAATGACTGGAATCGGCCCTGGAATCAGCTGAAAAATTGCCAAATCCTCAGCGGGAAACGGCTGCAGGGGCCAATTCCGGGATTGACCTATTTCACACAGATAGACACCATACCAGCGCACTGCGGCTCATGCGATCCGCCGGTGTTTTTCTGCCGTAACTGCAGGCTCACTCATCCCTTCCGACAGAAATGAGACAAGGATGTCTTATCACCTGATCGATCTGATCCAACAGCTTGGCCGCCCCAAAATCATGGTCCTGGGAGACCTGATTCTGGACCGGTATTTATGGGGCAATGCGGAACGAATCAGCCAGGAAGCACCCGTCATCCTGCTGCGTGAGGAAAATCAGGAAATCCGCCTGGGGGGAGCGGCGAATGTCGCCAATATGCTGGCGGGGCTCGAAGCGGATGTGACCATGGCTGGCGTGGTCGGGCATGATCGCGATGGTGAGGAAATGCTGGCTGCCTTGCAGGAACGGGGCATCAACTGTTCGGCCGTGTTGACGGACCGGACCCGTCCCACCACTACCAAACAACGCATGATCGGCCATGCCCAGCATCGACATCCGCACCAGATGCTGCGTGTGGATCGCGAATCCCGTGCTCCGCTCGATGTTCTGTATGAAACCCAATTGCTCGATCTGGTCATTTCCCAGATCCGCGAACATGATGCGATTCTGATTTCCGATTACGCCAAGGGAGTCTGTACCCAGGAAGTGCTCAGACGGGTCATCGAAGTGTCCCGCAGTGCCGGAAAACCGGTGATTGTTGACCCCGCTCCCAGTGATGATTACTCGAATTACCACGGTGCAACGGCAATGACACCCAACCGGACCGAGACGTCTCGGGCAACCGGTGTGACGATTCGGAACTATGACGATGCCTTTCGGGCAGGCCGCAAGCTGGTGGAACAACTTCAGCTTGATCACATCTTTGTCACTCTGGACAAAGATGGCGTGGCGGTCGTTTGCCAGGATGGTTCAGAAACCGCCTACCCTACCCGTCAGCGGGAAGTTTATGACATCACCGGTGCAGGAGATATGGTGCTGGCCACAATCGGCCTGGGAGGAGCGGCTCACTGGCAGACTTCTGACATGGCCCGCATGGCCAACATTTCCGGTGGACTGGAAGTGGAACAGGTGGGTGTGGTCTGCCTGAAACGGGAAGAACTGATCGGTGATCTGCTCAACGAGCGTCATCGTGGCGAAGGCAAACATTACGATACCGCTTCGGTGGTCCGGCATGTGGATGCCCGGAAACGAATCGGCCAGAAGGTTGTGTTTACGAATGGCTGTTTCGATGTTCTGCACATCGGCCATGTCCGTTATCTGCAGCAGGCGGCCCAACTGGGAGACTGCCTGGTGGTAGCCATTAACAGCGATGACAGTGTTCGCAGTCTGGGCAAGGCCCCGGATCGTCCGATCTTTACCTCCAATGACCGGGCCAGCATGCTGGCTTCACTGGAGTGTGTGGATTATGTCGTGGTCTTTGAAGAGTCCACACCGAATGAAGTTCTGAAAAAGATCCGCCCCGACCTGCTCGTGAAAGGGGGCACCTATCGCGAGCATGAAATTGTCGGCAGAGAGATTGTGCAGTCTTACGGCGGACAGGTGCTGGCACTGGGAGAAACACCCGGTGTTTCCACGACCAATATTCTGGATAAACTT
>JAGQQT010000016.1 GCA_020426065.1 Planctomycetaceae bacterium
GGAGAAGCGTCCGGACTGGATGCAGACCAAACTGGCCCTCTCCCTGCAACTCGATGATCTGCAGCGTCGGCTCGAAAGTCGTCCGATCACGCAGGCGCTTTCACGCATGCAGGCCAAGCCGGCCCAGGAACTGATTGACGAAACAGCTCGCCAGTTGCAGCAATTCGAACCTCAGCCCGATAACACCTCCATCGAACTGATTCGAAAGCAGGAGGAAGATGTGCGGGAAGCGGAGAAGATGCTCGATCGGTTGCTCAATCAACTCCGCGATGCCGAACGGATTGAGCAGGAGTTGACCGAACTCCAGAGTCTGGCCCGCCGGGCTCGTGAACTGTCCCAGGACGCCAACTCACTGGCCGAAAATCAGAATCAGCCTCAGCAGGAAATGGAACAGGATGACAATCCGGAACAGGCGCTCGAGCGCAAGCCGATTGAAGAGCTGCGTGATGAATGGTCTGCTCTGAACAATGATCTGAACCAGTTACTACAACGTCGGCCGGAACTCAAACAGGCTGCCAAAAACGCATTGCTGACTGATCTGGCAGAAGTGGCCGAACTGGCCGATGAACTTGCTACCGAACAGAATGAACTGACCGAAGCACTGGACCAGACTCGTCAGCAGATGCAGGCCGAGCAGCAGCCGCTCCAGCAGGAACTGAACGAGGCCAATCAGCTCGCCCGACAACTTGCTGAGCAGGCTGAGCAGGAATCCCGCGTGCAGGCGACACCCGCCTTCGATGCCGCTCCCACTCAGCGGGCCATGGAAGAACAGGCAGAGGCAAACCTGAATCAGGCGGGCCAGTTCCTCGAACAGGCTCAGGAAAACCTGAAACAGTTCCAGCAGGAATTGACAGAGGCCCAGCCCCTGTCTGCCGACACCACCGAAGCGGCAAAACAGCTGGCTGAACGTCTCCAGAAACTCGCTCCCCAGCTGCAGGCCAATCAGGATGAATTCAGCAAACTCAAAAAAGAGGCTGATGAACTGGCGAAAAAACAGGATGAACTGGGCAAGCAGATTAAACAGAACGGAGAGTCGGAACAGACTCAGACCAAACAGGAGGAGATTGAGCAAAAACGGAATGAAATCCAGCAGGCTCAACAGCAACAGCAGCAGAACCAGCGTAAACTCGCCGAGCAGCTGGCTGGCTTGTCATCAGCAGTGGAATCACTTCCCACCCCGCCTCAAGTGCAGGGACAAAAACGGAATGCGATGCAGCAGCTCGATCAGGCCAGAGACGAACTGGCTCAGCAAACAGATCGGGCCGATGATCGCGTCAATGATGCGGCCCGGGAAATGCAGAACCTCGCCAATGCCCTGGGAAATCCACAGCAGCGCGCCAACAATGCCCAGCATCCTCTCAAGCAACTGGCCGATCAGGCTCAGCAACTGGCGGAACAACTGCAGCAGAAAGCCGAGAAAAATGAACCAGCTGATGAAGGGCTGCAGCAGCAACAGTTCGGACAGGTCCGCGAAGCGGTCGGTCTGGACAGTGTCGAGCGGGAAAAAGAACTCGCCAACGCGGTGAAAGCCGGACTGGAAGCACAGCAGCAACTCAAAGACGGCAAGCTCCAGGCCGCCGCTGACAAGCAGAAAGACTTCGCCGGAAAACTCCGTGAACTGGCTGATGAAGTCACCGCCCAGGCTCAGGCCGATCCCAACGCTCAACCGGAACAGGCTCCGCAGAATCCGCAGGAACAACCTGTCTCCCGAGCTGAGCAGGCCAAAGCCTGGGATGAACTTCCACTCACTCCCGAACTTCAGGAGCGAAAGAATCCTTCACTCGGGACCACGCCCCAGCAGATGAAAGAAGCCCTGCAGAAAATCGCAGCAGAACAGCAGAAGCATCAGCAGGCTGTACAGGATGCGATCGCGAAAAACCAGACTTCCACCAATCCGGAAGACCTCAAGCGGGACTTGAGAAATCTGGCCGGGCAACAGCACAATCTGCTCGAACAGATGAAGGGGCTCAACAGTCCCGAAGCGGCCTTGCCACGGCTCAATGCTCAGCAGCAGCAACGGATTGCCGAAGAAGCCCTCCAGAAGGGAGATGCCCAGACTGCAACCGCGGCCCAGGAAGAAGCGGCTGCTCAACTGGAAGAGGCACTGGCTCAGCTCGAACCGAATCAACCCGCCCCGGACAAATCGGCCCAGCAACTCGCAGAGAAGCTTGCAGAAAAACTGGCAAACATGAAGCAGCAACTGGCCCAGGCCCAACCGGCTGCTCCACAAACTCCCGAAAATCCGGACGCCACTCCGGCTTCGGAAGGGACTCCACCACAGATGACTCCCGAGCAACTTGCCGAGGCACTGCAGGGACTCCAGCAGACCCAGGAACGGATTGCCGATCAGTCTGAACAGCTGGCCGAGCAGGCCGCTCTGATTGATCCTTCCCAGCAGGAACGGAATGAGTCCCTCAAGCAGGCGGCTGAATCCGCCCGCAAAGCCAGCCGACAACTCAACTCCGGACAGCTTCCTGCCAGCCAGCAGCAGGCCCAGCAGGCTCAACAGGCCTTCGAAAAAGGGAGCGAATCTGCTCAGGATGATGACCCCACTGCTCCGATTGCCGAAACACTGGCCGATCAGCAGCAACAGGTGGCGGAGCAGATCCAGGATCTGATGCAGAATCCGCTGGCAGGTCCGCTTGCCCGAGAGCAGAAACAGAGCGAACTGCAGGCCACCACCGAATCTCTGGCGGAAGCCTTCCAGAATCTGGCTGAGAAAAGTGAGATGAAACCCATTGATGAACGTCGCAATGGTGAGCAACTCACTCAGATGCAGCAGCAGTCTCAGGAAGCGGCCCAATCAATGCAGCAGTCCAGCCAGCAAAGTCAGGCGGGTAACCTGCAGGCCTCACAGCAATCCTCTCAGCAGGCGGCCAATCTGCTGCAGGCGCTGGCAGATCAGTCTGCTCAACTCGCTAACACGAAACGGGACACACTGGTTCCGGAACAGGTTGGTGAAGAAGCCGCTGATGCCTCCCGCATGCTTCAGGATGCCCAGCAGTCTCTTGATCAGGCGATGGCTGAGCAACAGCAGCAACAGAGTGCCTCGCAAACACCGCCTCAGGACGGATCTCCGGCAGAGTCCAGTCAGCAATCTCCCAACTCCAGCGAGAACGCCAATCCGTCAGGCAATCCTTCGCAGAATCCTGCATCGCAGGATCCCTCCGCTCTGCAGCAACTGGCACAGCAGCTGGCGCAGGTGGCCCAGGCATTGAATCAGGCTCATGAAAATCTGCAGCCTCAGCAGGACAACCAGCAGAGTCAGCAGTCGGAACAATCCATGACTGAAGGGAATCCCAGCCAGCCCAGTCCGGATGCGGATTCTCAACAGGGAAATCAGACTCCGCTCTCTGGAGATGAAAAACTGGATCCCAACGCCGTACGCTCCGCGTTGATGCGGGACTGGGGAAAACGTTACGGCACGCTCGATGCAGAACTGTCCGATTCCCAGAAACGGACCATCGATCGCCAGTACGCCCCCCTGATCAAATCCTATCTGGAGGCTGTGGCCGATCCGGATGCGGCCACCCGAAAACCATGAGTGTGTTCATGTTACGATCTCATCGGAAATCACTCTGTTCCCTGCTCGCATTGCTGATCTGCAGTCTGATCCCGCTGCAGTCAGCGTTGGCAGCTGACTGGAAAGACAGTGATGTCGATACCGCCGTGGACCGGGCACTCGATTATCTGTCTCAACGCCAGCTCCCCGATGGAGCATGGCGGATTGACAATATCGGAGACTCAACTGCCGCGACTTCACTGGCCATCATGGCATTTCTGGCGGGGGGGCATGTTCCGGGTGAAGGCCCTTACGGACAACAGATTGAACTGGGTGTCCGCTGGGTGCTGGATCATCAGGAACCTAATGGCATGCTGATTCACAAGACCAGCCACGGCCCAATGTACAGCCACGGCATCAGCACGCTGATGCTTTCGGAAGTGGTTGGAATGCTGGGCGTGGAAGATGCCACCCGAGCCCGGCGGGCACTGGAACGGGCGGTCCGACTGATTCTCGAATCACAGGCCGTCCCCAAAAACGATCGCCAGGAAGGGGGCTGGCGCTATCAACCTTCCAGTCGAGACAGTGATTTGAGCGTCACTGGCTGGCAGTTGCTGGCGCTGCGGGCGGCCAAGGATGTTGGCTGCGATGTCCCGGCTGAAGCGATCGATCTGGCCGTGGAATACGTCAAAATGTGTACGGTTAAAGATAACCGGGGCTTTGCTTACCAGCCTGGCGGGGGACCAACTCCCACTCGAACCGGAACCGGAATCGTCTGCCTGGAAGTCTGCGGTGTGCACGAAAGTCCCGAAGCGGTGGGGGGAGCGGAGTACATGCTGAAGGAACCGCTGCAGTATCGGGACTCCTATTTCTTTTATGGTGTCTACTACTGTTCGGTCGGCATGTTCAAAATTGGAGGGAAATACTGGGATCAGACGCGGGATCACCTCTTCAGTACCCTGCTTGAAAAGCAGCAGGCCGATGGCAGCTGGGTTTCCGAAAACGCCTCCGAACGCAGACAGGGAAATGTCTATTCCACCAGCCTGGCCGTGCTGGCTCTTGCGATCGAATATCGCTATCTGCCGATCTACCAGCGATGAACCTGGAACGATTCACTCTCTGACTACCCTGCCGCTCCCCGAAGGAGGTTGAATCGGTTCAGTAGCTGATCTCAAGTGATCAGGCTGCTTCCCTGTTGTGTGCATGACATAGTGCAATGGCCAGAGCATCGGCCACATCGTGCGGGCGGGGAACTTCTGCCAAACCGAGTTCGGTGCGTATGACCAGCTGCATCTGCTCCTTGGAAGCCCGTCCGTGCCCGGTGAGCAGCCGTTTGATTTCAGTCGGTTTGTAATGATGCACGGGAATGGAAAACCTGCCCGCGACCGCCAGAATCGCACCTCGGGCATGCGCCAGCAGAATGGCTGACTTCGGATTTTTCATGAGCGAAAAAACCTGCTCAATCGCCAGGACCTGGGGCTGCCACTGCTCGATAATCGCTTCCATCTCGCGGGCAATTTCCGCGACACGGATTGCCAGCGGATCTGTCGAAGTCGTGGCGATGACTCCCCCTTCCTCCAGAAACACGCGGCGGCCGTCATCACGAATGATGCCGTATCCAGTGCGATTCAATCCGGGATCAATCCCAAGTATCCGTCGCAACGCTGACTGTTCTTTCAAACGAGAGGCAAACTGATAAGGCTGTGATCACTGTTTCCGCTCGACCAGGACGATCACGGAAGCCGCCACCGCTTCCTGACGGCCAACCGCATCCACCGCTTCGCCTGATTTGGCTTTGACATTGACCAGTGACAGGTCGAGCTGCAATGCCCCGGCAATCCGTTCCCGAATCGCCCCCTTGTGCGGGGAAAGTTTAGGAGACTCCAGGAAAATCGTGCAATCCAGATTGACCACTTCGTAACCAGCCTGCCGCACCCGACGATGGGCTTCTTCCACAAACTGCAGGGAATCGGCATCCCGGAAAGCGGGATCCGTATTCGGAAACAACTCGCCAATATCTCCCGCCGCCACCGAACCCAGCAGAGCATCCGTAATCGCGTGAAAGACCACATCGGCATCACTATGACCAATTGCCCCCTGATGATGAGGGATGTCGACTCCTCCCAGGATCAGTTTGCGGCCCGACCCCAACCGATGCAGATCGTGACCTTCGCCAACGCGCCAGGCCGGACCCACTTTTCGCTCTTCGGCACCGGAAGTGGTCGGTTTGGTGTGCATAACCATACGCTGGCCATTAAAATAGGTGGTTTAGAAAAACAATGCGGGGTGTTTCCCGCAACAAGCCGGGAATTGCAGATTCCGCCTGTAAGATCTTTTGCTGATTCGGCGTCCAACGTTTCGTCAGTTGGCACGACCACGGTAGAATGCTTTGTGCGGAAGGGAATCGCAACCGTACTGGTTACCCTTTCCGTCAATCGGACCAATCCGATACACTCACTCATTCGATGGTTCTTCGATGAGAATCAACAGGATTTGATCACACACACGTGTGATGGAACACATTAAGGTGACTACAGATGCGACCATTTCAAAAGGGATGGCAAGCTGTTCTCTGGGCGGTCTGTGCGACAGTGATCCTGTTGCCGCAGACATTAACGGCCCAGCCCAAGCTCGAATCATTGTTCGGTAACAATCTGGACCTGAAACCAGATGCGGCAGCCAAGGCTGAGCCACAGCTCAATATCCGGTTCTCGCCGGATAGTGCTGCCGCTGGTGCTGAAGTCACTCTGCAGATTGAAATTGTCCTCGACAAATCCGCCTATGTGTATTCCCAGAATCCGAACATCGGAGCGGAAACCAAAATCCAGCTGACGGAAGTCGTCGGACTGGAACCAGTCGAGGCAGCCTTCGTTCCCAACAAGGACCCTAAAGTTGTTGCTGAGCCACTGTTCGACAACGCCAAACTTGAAAAGTTTTACGGCGGCGTGACCTGGTCACGGAAGTTCCGGGTCAAAGGAGATGTCGCTCCCCAGGTAAACGGTGAAATTCGCTTTCAGGTCTGTGATGATGCCACCTGTCAGCTGTTCAACAAGCCAATTGCTCTGAAAATGGATCTGGCCACTGAACCAGCCCGCTCCCTGGTTGACATGCTGGAAGACAAGAAAACGGAGATGCCACCCCATATGCCGGTGGTGGATACGACAATTGCTCCCGCTCCAGGTTCCCCTCCTGCTACAGGAACAGTGGTCGCTTCAAAAACGATCACTCCTGAGCGTGAAGTCGGGGGAGCGGATCCGATTACTTTTGAAATTTCCCTGCTCAACCAGACAGAAGGCAATGGACCGGTCAAAGACCTGCTGGTTGTGATCCATGCCAAAGTAGAAGGGGACTGGCATATTTATGCCCAGACCCAGGATCCGGAAATGTTCGGGCTCCCCACGGTTATTAACTTCGATTCCGTAGCGGGGCTCACTCCGGTAGACACGTCCTTTATCCCCACCACCAAACCGGAAGTGGTGGATGCCGGGGATGGCATCATTCAGCAGGTCTTCCATCATGAAGTGACCTGGCAACGGCGCTATCAGCTCGACACCGCCGCGTTTCAGGGACGGCTGGGAGGCTCTATCCGTTATCAGCTCTGTCAGGCAGAAGGGAGTTGCCTGCCACCGAATGATCTTGAATTTGAACTGATGAGTGCCACCGGCGATCAGATGGCTCAGGCTGGCAACGAGACTGCCAAACCCAAAGTGGAAACAACCATTCCTGCCGACAGTCCGATTGAAGAAGAAATC
The DNA here is from genome assembly GCA_020426065.1 of Planctomycetaceae bacterium. Lineage (GTDB taxonomy): Bacteria > Planctomycetota > Planctomycetia > Planctomycetales > Planctomycetaceae > Rubinisphaera. The sequence goes on from JAGQQT010000016.1 coordinate 7,255, forward strand.
GCCCTGCAGGAGCAGGGGCTGATTCCTTTCCTGCTGACCGGCATCCTGTTTGGTTACGCTGCACTGCTGACTCCCTGCGTATTCCCGATGATTCCGATCACGGTCAGTTTTTTCCTCAAGCAGGCGGAAAAAGAGCACCACAAACCATTCGGCATGGCGCTGCTTTACTGCCTGGGAATTGTGGCCACGTTTACCTTTATCGGTATCGTGATCTCTGCCGTCTTTGGAGCGGCCGGACCGACCATTCTGGCCAATAACGAATGGTTCAACCTGTTCCTGGCCGCAGTGCTGGTCTTTTTCGGCCTGAACCTGCTGGGGCTGTTCGAAATCCGGGTTCCCTCCTCACTGCTCAGCTGGTCCTCCTCTCATGAACGTCAGGGAGGTGTGATTGGCGTGCTGTTCATGGCCTTCACCTTTACGCTGGTTTCATTCACCTGCACGTTTGCGTTTGTCGGGCTGCTGCTGCCCATGGCGGCTCAGGGTGAGTATTACTGGCCAGCTCTGGGGATGATTGCCTTTTCGTCCGCCTTTGCCTCGCCCTTCTTTTTCCTAGCCCTGTTTCCCAGCTACCTGAAAAAGCTCCCCAAGAGCGGAGGCTGGATGAACAATGTGAAAGTGGTGTTCGGACTGCTGGAAATTGGAGCTGCCTTCAAGTTCCTGAGCGTGGCTGATATCTCTGTCTTCAGTGCTCCTTACATTTTCGACTACACCATTGTGATGATCGCCTGGATGGTGCTTTCACTGGTGGCGGGTTTATATCTGCTGGGACTGTTCCGCCTGCCTCACGATACGGCCACCGATTCCATCGGCGTGATTCGACTGGGGATTGCGATCGTGTTTCTGTGGTTCGGGTTTTATCTGTCGACCGGGATTTACGGCGACAAAGCTCCGGAAGGTCCCCTGTGGGATCAGATTGCCGCCTTCGCTCCACCCACATTCGAAACAGAGGACTCGCAGAATCTTGGCCCCACACTGAAGCATGACGATCTGCTCTATGCCGTGGATGTCGACCGGGCCATCGAATTTGCATCGGACAAGAATCAGCCGCTGTTCTTCGATTTCACGGGAACCAACTGCATCAACTGCCGACTCATGGAAGGGAAAGTCTTCCCGATCAAGGAAAATCATGAGTTGCTCAAACAGTTTGTTCGCGTGCAGTTGTACACAGATACCATCCCGCTGATGGCTGACGAGCAAGCCACGCCTTTACTGGAGAAAAACCGGAAGCTCCAGGCCGAATGGTTCAACGACGCCACCCTGCCCGCCTATGCGATTGTCAGTGCCGATGGCCAGACAATTCTCAGCAGCTATAAGGGAGCCGAACGGACACCGGGACAATTCACCCGCTTCCTGAAAGCCGGACTGGAGGCCTGGCAGAATCAGTCGGCTTCCGGGTCCAGCCCGACACGCCGATAACTCATATTCGGACCAGTTCTAACGGTTGAACCGATAATCCATTGCCGGGAGCGAAAGCTCCCGGCAGTTCCGGCTTGACTCCGTCCGAGCCCCCATGCAAACTGAAGAGAGGCCGTTCTGGTTTCAGACTTGCCTTCGCTCGACACACCTTACATGACGCGATCCTGTCACTGACCTGTTAGAACGAGCGTCACCATGCGTGAGCCCGCTGCGTGTGGACTTACGTGTGAGTGGAAACTCCCTGCGAGAATGAGATCTTCATGTTTGCGAAACTGATACCTGTCGACAAAGGCCGCGAAATTGTTATCACGCGGGATGTGACCGTTGTTGGTCGCAAGCAGGGTTCCTGTGATGTCGTGATTGAGCATCCCAGCATTTCCAAGCTGCACTGCATCGTCACCAAAACAGATGGCCTGCTGTTTGTGCGGGATCTGGGTTCTACCAATGGGACCAAGGTGAATGGTCAGCGGATTCTGAGAGGAGCCATCCTGCCGGGAGATGAACTGGCATTTGCCAAAGTCAAATTCAAGGTGCACCTCGGACCAGACAATCCCGACTTTGTCCGGGCAACCGAACAGACTGAGATGATCGGTGCGCAGGACATGCTCATCGAATCTTCGGAATTCGAACTGGTCGACGAAGAGGAAATGATCTCGCTGCTCGATGACGACGACGATTGATCAGCGTAAGTTTCAATCCTCAACCGCTGCCCGAGGCTCCCAGGGTGCGATCCAGTTCCAGCACATTCCCATCTGGTGAGACCCGGATCATCTTCACATCATACCGGGCCCGTGGAGCTTGGGGATTTGCATAATGCCAGATCGTGGCATGCCTGTTCTGCAGCGATCGCATGCTAAACATCCGCGTGTCATGATCGTAAGTGATCAGATCTGCCCGCGCGAGGAAACGGTCACCTTCAATCTCGGCATTTTCCTGGGCACGGATTTCCGCTGACCACAGTGTTTCACCGGGATTGACCTCATCTGGTCCGGCGACCCGTTTCTTGGCCAGTATTTCCAGCACGCCGCAGGTCAGCCAGACACTTTCAGGCGGACGCTGATCTCGCACAAACCGGTCCAGCGGCTTGGGCACCGGCCCATGCAGCACATTGACGCGGTCTCGCAAGGTCGCCAGTTGCTGGATGTAATTTCCGTTCATTTCTCCGGCGAATGTAACCTGAGTGTAATCCCACTGGGGTGAGCCTTTGGCTGCATCAGGAGTTGATCCCGCCGTCGGCTTCATCAACCCTTCAGGCAGTCCCATTTTCTGCTTGCCATTCCGGATCTGCCAGAATTCCATGATTCCCGGCCCCTGGGCAAACAGGGCACCGGTCTGGTGGTTCAACGTGAAAGAATCGACCTGCACCGTTCGCACACCAATCAACTTTCCGTTTTCCATCTGCTGCAGATCGAACCTGACCTGATGCCGACACTCAATGCGGGCCAAGCGGGGTTTCAAACCTTGGGTAGGTCCCTGCAGCGAAACACCATGATCGAGCGTGACGATCATCTCCTGGCAGACAATGACTCCATCACCCAGCTCTGCACGCACATCTCCGTAAAACCGGGCGACATCGCCTTCAAATCGCATTTTCTGTTTCCAGGAGATCGTCATCGTTCGCGCTTCGGAGAAGGTTTGCCCTTCGAAGTTGCTCTGGACCGGGAATTCAAGTGAGCCTGCGCCGTTGACTTCACTGAAATCCGCTCCTCGATCCACCAGCAGATGCAAACCATCGAGCCTCATGTCTGCATACTGGACGGTGGCCTGTTTCTCTGCCGTGCCGTGTAATTCAAACTTCTGGCTTGCCCCGCCATCATCGGTAATCTGCACATCAATCCCATCGAGTTGAAACGGGACCGACTTCAGCGGGGATTTCTGATCGGCAAACTGACCGCTCGCATTCACCCATCCTTGAGTCTGGGCATGTGAGATCCGCGGATTCTTAAAGCCTGGCTCATGCAGAATCTGCAGGGTCAGGTGTTCGGCATGAATCTGGGTGGTCTTCTGCTGTTCTGATTTTAAAGAAATCAGATCTCCGGACTGAAAGTTTTCCGCCTGAACAAGCGAGCTGGCAGGCTTTGCCCCTGCTCCTTCACTTTCACGGACAGACTGCTCCAGGAAATGCAAATCCAGAACCTGGTATTCTCCTTCCAGGTAGGGACTGACCACTGCAACATTTCCTTCGGAGAGAGCACGGACCAGACGGGCTTTTTCAGTTTTACCGGGAGAATCGCCGGCTGGTTTAACTGCGACAATTGCTGCTGGCTGTTGTCCCGGCAAAAGCGTCTGCTGGCTTTCCGGCACATGCAGCCACATGGAAATCTGATTGGCCAGCAGCCCTGCCCGATGCTTGGGTGAATGCAACACCGCTTTGCCTGTCAGGATCACTTTCTGTAACCGTCCAGCCGTTTCAGGATCGGGCATGACGACGAGTTTGTCATGCCAGTTCGCTTGTGTACTCACAACCGGAATCGAGACCGGACTTTCGGTGCGTGTGCTTTCCAGTTCATGGTATTTGATCTGCCCTGGTCCAGCACATTCTGCCTGCCGGAGTTGTCCCTGCTCATCCAGCATGACTTCAAAACGGGGCGTGAAAATCTCCGCATCCTGAAACGTCAGCTCAACTCCCCGATTCTTGATCATGGTCAGGCGGCGTTCCGGCAGGTCAAAAATCAGTTTTTCGCCGATCGCCGTCATTTGATAAGCCGAGGACTTGGCCAGCACTTCCTGACCACTGGCAGTGATCGTCTTCAGGGCAATCTGTCCTGAATTCATTCCGGCAGACTTCGCCGCTGCAATGACGGCCGGGTCTTTGGTGAACTGCAAGTCCAGTCGATCACAGTTCAGGGAATCGACAAACCCCTGGGGATCGGTGCGGTAAACCAGGACGTCCTTATCGAGCGTGGCCAGATGAGAAGCAAACCGATACTGCAAAGAACCTTCGCAGGTTACCAGGAGTGGTGGTTCCTGCTCATCGGGAACGAGAGTCATTTCCAGATGATCTCGAATCAGCAGATCAGTCAGGGCATCGATCCGGGGATTATCTGCGTACGGACCATCATCCCGCATCTCCAGGTTCAGCTGGATATTGTTCGCAAATCCGAAATGGTTCTGGAAGTGGAATTCGATCGGGTAATCACTTCGCAGATGGCGGTTGGCCCGGGAAAAGACAAAGTTGCTTCCTTTCACCGAAAGCTGATCTTCTCCGCGGATTGTCACCGTTCCCCGCAGCATGATTTCTTTGATGAGCCGGGTGCGGATTTCCGAGAGTTCTACGGCCTGATCAAACAGAAACGTGGCCCGCTCGGCCAGCACAACAATTGGTTCCTGAGGAGACTTTCCAGAGCCTTCTTCCTCTTCTCCCAGCCATACAATGGCAACGGGGCTGACCTCAACTTCAGTCCCGCCATTCAGGATCCGCTTCTGGTTGAAATACAGATGCATGCCATCCGCCCGGATTTTGGCCCGGGCTGACATCGCCCAGGGGACATCCGGCAACCAGCGTTCCGCCACATCCTGACTGATTTTTGGCCCAAGAAAGGGAACCGTATTGATGACCTGTGCGTTCGACTTCTGCCGAACATTCTGTTCCCGACGCAACATCGTCTGGGACATCTGCGCATACACCAGGAAGGACACAAACACGCAACCTGTGGCTGCAGCCGTCATCAAAAGTCGTCGCATCATGACTCAGCTCCCGACGACCTTTTCATTCCGCCTGGCACGCTTCTGCTCGATCGAGTCAGGCGTGATTCAAATCCAGAGATTGCGGCATCAATGCAATCAGATCAGTGATATCGATCAGCCCCAGCACCTCGCTGTTTTCATTTACAACTGGCAGCTCGCTCAATTTTCGTTCCGCCAGCAGATCCACGGCTTCTCCCAGCACGGCATCATGAGCGATTGCCGTGGGATGAGAAGTCATCACTTCCCGAATCGGGCGGTCCAGCTTCTGTTCCTGGTGACTGGCCAGCAATCGGGCCAGATCGCTGTCGGTAAAAATCCCCAACAGTTTTTGATGTTCATCGACGACAATAACTGCTCCGGTGCGACGGGCCTGATTCCACGATTGTCCAAAGACTTCCCGAACTGTCTGATGTTCCCGCGCGAGCCGAACCGAATCATCCGTCCGCATGATTTTCGTGACCGGAGTCAACTTGCGTCCCAAACTGCCTGCCGGATGAAACTGGGCAAAATCCTGAGCCCCGAATCCTCGGGCCCGGGCCAGCACCAGGGCCAGGGCATCTCCCACGGCCAGCATGGCTGTTGTACTTGTTGAAGGGGGCAATCCATGCAAACCGGCTTCCCGCAGCCGACCCAGAGGAATAATGACATCCGCTGACTGCCCCAGTGTACTGTGCTGAGAGCAAGTGATGGCGATGGTTGCGATGTCCCGCGCGGCCAGCAGAGGGATCAGCCGACAGACTTCCTCTGTTTCACCACTGTTGGACAGCAGCAGAACAACATCATCTGCGTGCACCGAACCCAGATCACCATGGACAGCTTCGGCAGGATGCAGGAAATGCGCCCGTGTTCCGGTTGAAGAGAGGGTTGCGGCAATTTTCTGGCCGATGATTCCCGCCTTGCCAATTCCGGTCACGACCACGCTGCCGGAACTGCACTCGATCATGTCGACAGCCACGCAGAATCGTGCATCCAAGTCGATGGCGATATTCCGCAGAGCGGTCGCCTCATGTTCGATAATCCGCTTCGCTTCCCGCAGCTGGTCCACATGCGAGTACGGAATGATTTGATCAGTTACAGCCGACATCAATAAACCCCTGCTCTTTGAGAATCATTCGAGCGTTGAGGGGGTTTTAGCTCAGTGGGCAAAAACAGGTCAACGGCGATTTGGGCAGGGCAAATAAACTCTTCTGTTTGAAAAAACGGGCCTCTAGTGACTTCACCTGCAAGTAAATATAGAGAATATGGCGAAGAAGAATAGAATCGAGGCCGGGCATTCCCAAATTACAGAAACTGCTCCAGGCCACGCTCGCGGATCAGTTCGATCAGCTGCTTGATCGCATTTTCATCCCGTTTATCGGCCACATAAGTCGCATCGTCCAGATTGACGATGATCAGATGATCGACTCCCAGCGTGGCAATCAGGTGATTGGGCTGGCCGTAGATGATGCAATCATGGGTATCGATCCCCAGATGAGTCCCTACCACCGTTGTTCCGGAGTCATCTTTACCGCGGAGTCTCTGCAGAGACTGCCAGCTGCCCACATCATCCCAGGAAAACAGGGCCTCGACGACAGCCAGATTCGAGGTCCGCTCCAGAATGGCATAGTCAATTGAGATGCTGGAACAGTTCGGGAACAGATTGGCCAGCTGCTCTTCATATTCTGGAGTCCCAATGAACTGCCGCAGTTGATCCAGCTGCTCATAGATTTGAGGTTCGTGCTTGGCGATCAGGTCCAGAATCGTGCGTGCTTTCCAGACAAAGATCCCGCAGTTCCAGAAGAACGTTCCCCTGGCAACAAATTCTTCCGCGGTATCATGATTCGGCTTTTCGCGGAAACCAGCCACTTCAAAAATTGGATTGCCGTTCCCCCCAGAAAGCCGCTTTCCCCGCTCGATATAGCCATACCCGGTTGCCGGGAAACTGGGTACCACTCCAAATAGAACAAGCTTTTCGGAATCCTGCTCGATGAGCTGACTGGCAATCTGAACGGATTTCTCAAACTCGGCAACCGGACTGATGACGTGATCAGCCGGCATCAGCAGCATGATTGCCTCGGGGTCCTGAGCAAGCAGATGAATGGCCGCCAGTCCGATGCAGGGAGCGGTATTTCTGGCCACCGGTTCCCGCAGGATATTGGCACTGGGGATTTCGGAAAGCTGTGCCGTAGTAGCTTCAGCCTGCTGGGTATTCGTCACCACCCACATCTGTTGAGGGGTCACCAGATTTTCACAACGATCCATTGCCTGCTGGATCATGGTTCGTTCACCTGTCAGGGAAAGCAGTTGCTTGGGTCGCGTGGTTCTGCTCAAAGGCCAGAAACGGGTTCCACTTCCTCCGGCCATAATGACTGCATGTAACATGATCGCGACCGCGCCTCGCTGATACTCTGATATCCCGATGAATTTGTGATGAGTAGCTAAATTAGCCGCTCAAAATGGTCGCTTCCAGAACGGCTCGCCAATTCCTCGAAGAGTTCCAGGTGCAGAGGGCACAGATGAGCATTGGATCGATTTTGCGGAGCTGAGGCATTATCCCCCGATCGAGTGCATCGGTCGTAATGGCTGCAGAAACTTTGCGGAGTTGATTTCATGCCCTTCCGCTTTATTGAGAATGCTCTGCCTGACGACTGCCACGATTTCCGTTTCCTCGGCCCCCGATCGCAAGAGTGAGCGGACATCGGTTTCTTCCTGGCTGAACAGGCAATTCCGGATCTTTCCGTCGGAAGTCAGTCGAAACCGGTTGCAATGAGCACAGAAAGGCCGGGTTACAGAAGAAATAAACCCGATCCTACCCAGACCATCCGCGAACTGATAATCACGGGCCGGACTGGATTCGGAATTACCAGGCACCGGCTTCAGATCCCCAAACTCGTTCTGGAGGATGTCCATCATCTCCTGTTCGGACAGCACTTTTTCCCGCTCCCAGTTTCGCTCCGCATCAAGAGGCATATACTCAATGAACCGTACCTGCACTCCAGTCTGCCGGGACATGCGGGCAAAGGCACACAGATCATGTTCCGTCAATCCCCGGATGGCGACCGCATTCAACTTGATCGGCTCAAAACCTGCATTTTGAGCTGCTGTAATCCCCGCCAGAACTTTATCCAGGGCCTCCCGCCGGGCAATCTGCTGAAACCTCTGCGGATCCAGGGTATCGAGACTGATATTAAGCCTGCGCAATCCGGCGGCGAATAATGTGTCTGCCTGATCGTTCAACAGTATTCCATTTGTCGTCAGAGACAGATCATCGAGCCCGGGAATCTGCAGTAACTTTTCAATCAGGGATTCCAACGACTGACGGACCAGCGGTTCTCCACCAGTGAGTCGAATTTTGCTGACTCCGCAATTGCGAACCATGATTTCAACGAAGCGGCAGATTTCCTCGAATTTCAGCAATTCCGGTCGGGGCAGGTACTGCACGTTCTCCAGAGGCATGCAGTAAAAACAGCGGAGATTACACCGGTCGGTCACGCTGACACGCAGGTTATCGTGAACTCTTCCAAATTGGTCGATCAGAGGTGTCATGCCAGCCACTGTGGTGTCTTCAAGGTACAGCGATGCCTGAGTGCGAAGCCGCGTAACGGTCACACTATGCCAGAGTGTTGCCAGAAGCTCCAGCGGATTTCAACTCTGCTTTGCAGATTGAGCTAAGTGGAAAGCCAGCGAGTTGGTCTCAGCGCATAGAAAAACCCTTGACGAGCAACTCCATTATCGTGCTGTAACTGAAAAAATCTGATTTGCAGAGTGGGTCAGGCTGCTTCTCAGGGGACCAAGTTGTTACAGGTCACGGCTCGTACAAGGGTTTTGGCTGGAATGTTGAGTGTCCAGTGTTACCCGGACTTTGAAATTACATTGCATCCCCTGTGCCAATAATCCAAATTCCACAAACATTTCGAAGATGATTACGGATCTCATCAATTTGCTGCCTGATTTCATCAAAACTCTTTAAAAATCAAGCAGTTAGAATGTGTCGGATCGTCTTTTCGGCGCTCGCAAATCAGGATTTCGGCGCATTTCGGCGCTGCGAGCAGCGCGCCGAAAGGTCGTTGAGACTTGATTCGGCGCCGAGATCTGAGACAATAATACCCAATGCTCACTCCTTTCCAGGACGGAAGGTAACCTCTCCTCCTGAACCGAGACTCCAAAATGACCCAGCTCCGCGAACCCATTCCCTATAAATTGATCGTGGGACTCTTTTCGGCAGCCGCTGCCATCTACTGCATCTCAGTTATCTACTATGTCTCAACCAGTGCAGACCTGGGTATTCGGTGTCTGGTCAACAAAGAGCAACCCGAGAGCAGCGGCATCCTGATTCGTCAGTTTGAGCTCCCGGCTGACCACCTGACCAGACTTCTCCCCTCATCCTTTGGCCCAGCACCTGTAGCCGGGGATCATCTGCTGGAACTGAATGACCAGCCCATTCATTCATTTGCCTCCTTTTCGAAAGCACTGGCAGGCTTGCGGAGTGCATTGAGTGAGGACGGCTCATTTGACAGTCGAGTGGAAGAAGCGAACCCGCTTGATATCGACCGCTATGCATCGTTACCCGGGGTGATCAAATACAGCTCCCTGGAAAGGCAAAATCCCGAACAGGAGGAGAATACCAGCGAATCCCGCACGAAACGAGCAGAAGCCCGTTATGTCCGGGTGAAATATCGATCCGCCTCAACGGGAGCGGAGGAACTCTGCTGGCTGATGTTAAGGCCTCAATCGACCCTGGAAATTGTGCTTTCCATTATCTGGTCTTTACTGGAATTCTCGGTGCTGGCGCTGGCAGCTCTGGCTTACAGCACCAGGCCAAACGACCATGCCGCCCGCGTCTTTTACCTGCTTTCCCTTCTCACTATTCCGGCTTTTGTGGGTGGCTATCACTGGTGGGTGATCTCAGCCAACCCGCTGCTCACTTTCCCTTTTGCCATCAGCGCCATTCTGGTACCGGTCGTCACACTGCATTTCTTTCTGAGTTATCCCCGCCGCCACCCGATCCTGAAACAGAATGGATCGGGACGTCTGCTCCTGATTTATCTGCCGCCAGCAATCATGATCACCCTGGTCAGCATTCTGCTGAGTATTGGTTATCTGCGGTTTAATCCCCAGGTCCCCCTGCAGAGTGATGACCTGCTCATGACCAGCCTGAGATACTCGATTGATATCTACATCATGATTTCCGTTGTGTATTACGGGATCAGTATGGCGGTCATGTTTGCGAACATGCGTGCCAACCTGCAGACTGCCGAACAGATGCAGATGCGATGGATTATTGGAGCGGCCTGCCTGGCATTGCCACTCGTGCTGTATACCGTTTACCTGGCCTATGCCGACCGGGTGGGGATGGCCCTGGGCCGGGGTCGTATCCCGATGATCATCGTGAGTCTGCTGTTTCTGGGAGCGTATGCGATTGGCATCATCCGTTACCGCCTCATGCTGATCGACCAGATTCTCAGCAGAAGGATGCTTTATCTTTGTACCAGCCAGTTGATCACGCTCGCCTATAGCCTCTTGATTGCTGCGGGAGCGTTGTGGACTGTGTATCGGGGGATCTCCATTC
>JAGQQT010000170.1 GCA_020426065.1 Planctomycetaceae bacterium
AACCCTGGGCCATTCATGTCCTGAACGCGCCCTCACCGGCCGCCACCTCCTCGCTCAATATTGGAAGGAATCTGTGCCAGAGGATTCTGGCCCGACTCCAGGATCGGATGGGTTGAGGCTGGAAAAGGCATCGACGGGCAGGTGTGCCGAACAAAGTCTGCCCGGACGGTGTCCAATCTCCCGGGTAAGCCGGAATACAATTGAGAAGTGCCCGAGGTTGTGATAATCTCGACCGGACGCGAGAGTGGCGGAATTGGCAGACGCGCTGGATTTAGGATCCAGTGTCTTTACGGCGTGGGGGTTCGAGTCCCCCCTCTCGCAATTTCATTCAGTTGCTGATTGTTTCTGTATCCACTTCCGCAGGTCGTAGCCGACTTTGGCGCCACCAGCCAGTCCAATCACCGCTCCCATGCAGTACATGGGAAGCCCTCCGATAGAAAATTTTTCATTCAGCAATTCCGGCTCAAAGAGCAGCATACAGCAAGTGAGATAGACGAGCATCACAATTGCTCCAACCAGGGCATCTCCCAGCATGCCCAGGTATGTGTGAAGTCTTTGTCCCGCCCAGGCGATCAGACCACACAAAAAGCCCATCCCGGCGACTGCTGCTGCAACGCCTGCTGCTTTTCCCCATTCCTCAGCAGGGACGTTGTGTCGGTTAATGGCACTGATAAAGCTGACAATTGTAGGCAGAAAGAGTGCCAGCATTCCGATCAAACCAAACTGCCACCACTTTACCATGAGGTTGCTTTCAGCTGAGCAGGAAGCATTTACCTGCAGTCATCGCACGGTTCTTGCAGCGAGATTGATTTTTAGCACCTGCTATTCAGCTTGTCCGGCTTCAGATTTCATCTGGTATCCAGCGGTGCGAATCCGCATGTCATCAGTCTGGCCGCCCGGGTTGTCATCGTGGGTCTGGCCCCCATCATCCACTCCATTTCTGCCGAAATGATAGAGCAGAAACTCCTGCCCGTTCTGCTGGCTGACATAGGCAAACTCAGGTTGATCCGCGAATTGTTCTCCCAGGTCTTTCAGCTCAATTGGATAGCCACCCGTTCTGGCCTGATACTCCTTCAACGCACAGCCAGTGAGGATCAACTGATGGTTCCGGATCGAATTCTCGGTTGCTGAAACCACAGCCTGATTGGCAGGTAACAGCAGGGCAGCCAGGATTTGTCCCATCGTTCTGCCACGAGCCGCACGCCCTCCCAGTGTCTGCAGCAGAATCCCGGATAAACCGGTCACGGCGGATCGCGAATTTTCGATGCGTTCCTCAATTTCTTTGAACTTGAGTTCCCGCTGAGCAGGATCTGCCTGCTGAGTGGCCTCCACCAGCAGATCATAATATTCGTTCAGCACCATCAGTGCCTGATTCCAGTCGATGGCAGACTGGAGGACCGTCTGTAACGCAGATCCACTTCCGTTCTGTCCGGAGTCGCTGCCGGACATTCCTGAAACATAATCAATCGAGATCTGGCCACTCGAGAGAGCGATCACCGCATCGAGTCCCATGTATCGTTCTCCCCGATCCAGGATTTCAGCCAGATGGGAGAGCGAAGAAACAGGCCCCAGTTCATCGAGAGTTTTGTGCAATTTGCCGATCGCCTGAGCATGGTAGCCTGGCAGTTCCAGTAGTTTTGCTTCTGCCTGATTTGCCATGTTGTCCAGGGCGATCCCGACCAGCAATTCAATCAATGTGGAACCACTTCTGGCCAGGTGACGGGCCAGTCGATGTGTATCGAGCAAATCTTCGACGGCCTGATCCAGTCGGCCTTCTCCAGCATGCCAGTAGGCCCGTGTGACCTGCAGGCGAGCCAGATCCCGCATCTGCTGGACATCTGGCAGCAGCGAGCTGATCAACAGCATGGATTCCGGTTCCCCATCATCGACGAGAATCAGAGGTCGGTAATAGTGGGGTCTGTTTACTGCCGCATGCACACTCTCCAGTGCTTTCTCGTTCGCCCCAATCCACAGGAGTGGAACCGGATGAGTCTCTGATTTCCAGGGCTCTTTTAAAGCACTGGCAAACTGCTCATCCATTTCCTCACGGAGTTCATCGTGATTCTTTGCGCTGCCTTCGATCCGTGCGTCGATTGCTTCATTGATGAGAAATGAGGAGGGGATAAAGGTTTCGGTACCTCGTTCCGGTGCTTCTACTCCCAGAGTTTTCGCCAGTTCCAGATCAAATGCTTCATTCTCCACCCGACTGAAACGCCCCAGCACCTGCCAAAGGGGAATGAAGGCATTGGTCTCGGCGGTCACTCCCTCCCCTCGATGGTTATTGATGACCTGCAGATAGTCCGGCAGACCATTTTCCTTGAGAGGCTCAGTAACTGCAGTGGTCTCCTCACTGATTCTGATTCCCTGAGCCGAACTGCCTTCGGAAGGATCATCCCGCGCCATGAGAAATGCACCAATTCCCACCGGAATCAGCAATGCCCCGATCCAGATCCGCATGTTAAGAACATTCCAGCCAGCCATATGAGTTCACTTTCCTGCTGAATCGCTGTGAAAGACGGGATTTTTTGATTACCTCAGAACGCAGATCGCTGTTTGAGGTTCAAATCATTTTGCCAGATTCCTGCCTGAGAAGACAGGTCTCACCGGTAATGACTGTTCAGATCACTGATTTTGTGAGAAATAATCTCAGAGACTCTCAATTCTGGCAAAGTTTCCGGTTCAGCTGAGCTGCTCAATCCGCTCAGGTTGAAAGCGGCCGCGCAATAGATCCGAGAAGCCGATCAGATTTCCCCAGAGTCGTCCGCGTCGATCCACCAGGGGATCGGGAATGACGCAGCCGATCATGTTCCGGACTAAGTTACGAGTCATCTTTCGGAAGGCAAACCACCAGCTGCAACTCCGCCTGCGGGCCAGATAAGCGGGATTCACGATCTGGGCATACCCCAGTCTTTTGCCCGAAGTACGTCCCAGTTTGACTCCCCGATGGACACCCGTCAGCAGGCCGGTTTTGATCATTTTTCCATCGGATCCCAGCCGACGTGTAAAGTCGACATCTTCCAGCCACCCATAAATGGCCAGCCGTTCGTCAAAACGGAGTTGGCGGTTACGGATCGAGCGTGCATCGAGCGCCATGTTGCAGCCGTATCCGTTGTAAACCGGACGGATTGCCGGATTTAACCGGCTCCGATCGGCATTCTCCAGATATTGCAGCGCTTGCTCATAAGAAAATCCAGGTCCGATGATTCCGTCGGCAATCAGTTCGCCGGTTGCAACCCGCAGTGGTTCCCCTTTCTGAGCCGCTTCTCGGAACAGGTTCTCTGTCTGTTCGAGAAAATCGTCCGCAGGCAGGAAGTCATCATCAAAAAACAGAATCACATCTTCATCGCCCAGCCGATCCAGAATGGCGTTTCTCTGCCGACACAATCCAGCAGCTGACATCACCACTTCTGCTCCGGTATCTGCAGCAACAATTGGATCCACATCTTCCAGCGAGGTGGTGGCAATCAGGATCCGATTCGCACAGCGGGTTTGCTGCTGGAGTGAGCGGAGGGTTTCGGAAAGAACTTCCCGCCGGCGATAAGTGGCGATTCCAACGGCAATTTTCATCTCACTCCTGCCTGTCTTGCAGCATAAGCAAGACGCTCTTCATAAAGTTCAAGCACACTCTGTACCCAGTGCGACTCAGTCATCCCCAGTTGACTGGCTGCCTGTGGTCCGTTCTGGCTCATCTGTGAAATCAGGGAATCATCTGTCGAGAACTGTTTGAGCAATGAGGCAAAGGAATCTGTCTCAAGTGGATCACAACTTGTGCCCACACCCAGCTGTACAATTTCTTCGGCCAGGTTGCAGTGATGTGAAATGATGACCGGAATCCCGGCGGAAAGGGCTTCTGTAATCACCAGGCCAAAGGCTTCCACAACCAGCGAGGGGATCACCACGCATCGAGCGGAACGGAGGTGCTGGGCAATCTGGTCTTTCTCCTGCCAGCCCATGAATTCCAGTTCAGGATACTGCTGCTTTAATGGTTCGAGCAAATCTCCCGAACCAATGAAGCGGGCGTTGATGCCAGCCTGTCTGGCCGCCCGGGCAAATTCCTGCGGTCCTTTCTCTGAAACCATTCTGCCGACAAACAGAAACTCCCGGTTCTGTTCCGCACAAATCCGCTCCGAACTCAACTGGTGAATCGGATTTCGAATTTCGATCAGCGAAGATTTCGGCACGCCACCCGACACCAGAACCTGTTCCATCAGTGGATGGATGCCAATCACCTTGCAATCGTGCTTGAGATAACGATATTCCCGCTGCAGAAGAAGATGCCGCAGGTTACGAAATCCCTTGTGAAACCAGGCCCGCTTATCGCAGTGACTCAACTGGCAGCGGACCGAACCTGGTTTCAGGACGCAGCGTTCGCCACGCTGAAAGTTGAAGTACCCGCCATTCGGACAAACGAGAAAGACATCATGCGCATGCAGTAGAACGCGCCGGGGATCCACCTGACGGAGTGCACGAAATACAGAGGGTGACAACACCTGAGACCAGGCATGCAGATGATAAATCGTGCCGGGGGTATCGTGCTTGTCCATCCACTGTGAAAAGACCTGCTCAACTTCCCGATTCCAGAGGGCTGACTTGAGAGCGTTCAGGCTTTTATCGGCCAGTTCGTATTCACAACCGGCAGAGACAATTTCCAGAGGCACTGTGGGCTGAAAATCATCTGCTAATGATTTTCCGGTCAGATAGGTGACCGGGAACTGACGCGCAGCAAGCTGTTCGGCCAGGAAGTAAGCCAGCTTGCTGGCTCCGCCGCGGGCGTTCCAGGTGTCATCCAGAATGACAATCCGATCCAGCCTGCTCACGGATGTCCTCCCACAAATCCGAATGATCTTCTCTCTAGAAAAACGGTGGCTGTTTTCCAGTCGGGTTCACCCAGACCAAGCAGCGCTGCGGCAATCATCCAGGTCAATCCCATATCCGGCGAACTGTTGATCAACAGATAGTTGCAGAACAGGGCCAGGCAGACCGCCGCTGCTCCCGTGCGCACGGCAGGGACTTCGGAATCCTGCGACATTCGCTCTGCGAGAAAATCTTCAACGAGACGGACGATGAACCAGACATAAAAGCAGAGCCCGACGATGCCGAGAGTTCCCAGCAGGCTGAACAACAGACTTGATCCGCGAACACTGCCCAAGCCTGCGCCCAGATACCCGGTATCCAGAAAGTTTTGAAAGGCACTTTCATTCCAGCGGCCCCGTTCTACTCCCGAATCGGAACTCAGTTTGGAAAAGGCAACTCGGTCAAAAAACTCATACACTTCTGTTGAAACCACCATGACAAGCAGCAGCATACAGACCGCCATGATTCCCGCCACTGTGCTGATTGACAGCAGTGCGTTCTCACGTGGGCTGGTCCTTTGCAGCAGAGTTTTCAATACCAGAACTGACAGCAGGATGAACAGGAACATGACGCCCGCAGCATACGCGCTCGAAGCCGTTGAAAAGAGGAGCACAAGACTCAGCAGCCCCGCCTGAATCCACGGCATTCGACTTCCGCCTCCCAGCCAGTAACCGATCCAGAATCCCAGCAAGCCCAGAGTGAACCCACCGCAGGTGGACGCTTCAGAGAATCCCGCCACAATCCGCTTCAAGCCTCCG
Organism: Planctomycetaceae bacterium; assembly: GCA_020426065.1. GTDB lineage: Bacteria > Planctomycetota > Planctomycetia > Planctomycetales > Planctomycetaceae > Rubinisphaera. Next base: position 5,613 of record JAGQQT010000170.1, read on the forward strand.
AGTGTACTCTCGGAAAGAATGGTGTAATTGGCGGTTTGAATCAGCCCCATCCAGTCCGTCTGGCCCAGTGCATACGTCAACAGATCTGCGCCAGCCAGAAACAGATGCACAATCGTTGCCACCAGGAAACCGCGTGTGATCGAGGGAAAATCTTCCTCGCGAAATGAAGCCCTCACGGCCAGAAAGATCAGCACGCTCTGCAGAAAGTAAAGTCCCTGGGTGATATTCCCCGTGGAAGAATGCAGGGGAGAGTATTCGATGATTTCGCTTTCCACTCCTCGTTCAATTGAAAAAACCACCGTCTGATTGGCAAACCATTGCGGAGCGAGATAGGTCACTCCTAATGCAAAGAAAACGAAGAGTGACAGCTGGAATCCCGTTTGTTCCGGCCGGAGCACTCCCCGCAAGCGTTGCAGGAAAGCAGGGTAGACCAGACACCCTGCCAGGTAAGCAGCGGCAGTCAGATTTCCGATCAGCACGCTTGCTCCTCCCAGGCTCGGCAGATTGAACGCCGCTCCTGCACCCAGCGGCAATGAAGCCATCAGGTAGGGGAATCCTCGAATCGGGCCGAGCAGAAACACGGCTGCCGAAAGGATCAGAGCGAGCGGAGTTGTCAAAAGGAACAATTCCATCAGTTACAATTCATCCCGCAGAAACCCAGGGATGACTCCATCCACTCTCAACAACTCCTGATCCATTCTTCGAACTCATTTTCCACCCAGCTGCCGGGCCAGATATCCCAGCCACCAGCGTAAACCATCCGGATGCCAGGGCCACGGGGAATAGGAACGAATCCCGTCCCGGGCCTGCAGTTGATAACAGAATATCCAGACAGAGGTGGCAATTCCCAATCCGGAGGCCACCATGAGCCCCATCATTCCAAAGTAATATCCCAGCACAGCAGAAGCCAGCAGCATTACCAGAACCGAGATACCATAACCAATCAGCAGAATCCGTCCGCCACCCGTCATCAGCAGAATCACGCTGGCGGGGCCTCCAAACGCAAAGGCAAAGCGGGCACAGGTTGTGATCGCCAGGTAATGCCCCGTTCCGGCATAGGCTTTCTCATAAGTAAGTTCCATGATCCAGTCCCCAAACAGCAGGCAGACCAGGCACGCCCCCGCTCCCAGAAACGCCAGGAGTGCGGCAGTTCTGCGAGCCAGTCGTTCGAGATCCTGCAGCTTGCCAGCCGAATACAACTCGGCAAAAGTCGAGGCGATGGCCAGGTTCCCCATGGCAACTGGCAGGTCCACCAGGTTTCCCATCCGCTTGGCGGCAGTCAGAAATCCGATCTCAACATCCGAGGCAAACAGGGTTGCCAGCCATAAATCGGCCTGCATGAGAATCAGATAGAAGATCTCACTGAGCATCAGTGGGAAGCCGAGTTGCAGGATGGTGCGGGTGGCCATCTGCGATTCGTCCCACTGTTCCGGCATACTATCCACTTCCGTTTTTCCCGGAGGGACAATCAGCCTTAACGATTCCAGCACCAGCCAGGAGAAAGCAACGGCCACTCCCCAGGCAATCAGGACAAATTGAAGTGTGAGTTGGTGATTCTGCTGCAGTTGATAATTGATGGCCCCAATGAGCAGCGGCCCTACGATTAACCCGGAGGGAATCGGAACTGACAGGGCAAACAGCGAGGCATAATGAATGCCCCGGAAGTAGCCCCCCATGAATGAACAGCCGACAGAGACAAACGTAATCGCTCCCACGAGAATGGCCAGTTGCGTGCGGGGAGAACTGGTGGCATGGATATCGATGAGCAGAAATGCAATCCCGGTTGCCGCCAGTGAAGTCAGGAACCCGGAGATCAGGGAGATCAGCCAGAAGCGATGGATCACTGGCCGCATCTGCACGAATCGGTTATGAGCGATTCCCTCTGCGATCAGTTTGGTCAGAAGTTCCGGCAGGCTGAATTTTCCCACGCTGGTTGCGGTCACCACGATCGAGAACAGCACACCCCAGACACCGTATTCAGCGGGGGACATTTTTCGTCCCATCTGAATGTTGATGATCAGGCTGACCGCGATTCCGATCACGCGGCCAACGACTGTCCAGACGGCGTTCCCGGTAATTCTCCGGCGAAGTCGGCTGAGCGTTTCAGGAGAATCATCCTCGGACTTCATGGGCAAGACTCATCTTTCAACGGATGAGCCGGAAGCTTTGAACTCTTCATCTCTGCTGTCGTTTCCAGCTTGCCTGATTCAATCGGCTGCCTGAAATCCTGGCGGGGTGCCTGCTGACGATTTTTCAGCATTCCCTCCGCTCGATCAATGACCTCCAGGAATTCTTTCCGGAAG
>JAGQQT010000171.1 GCA_020426065.1 Planctomycetaceae bacterium
TACAGGACCTTCAAACCACGTTCCCGCAGCATTTCAAAGGCCTGGGGACTGGTCACTTCATGAATCAGATGCAGACCAATGAACAATTGAGTCTGCCCGGTGGGCAACGTTGCCACCTGGTGAAGATCCCAGACTTTATTAAACAGATTCTTAGCAGCGGCCATCAGTATTTCCGTTCAGGGGCAATGTCATTAAATGCTCAACCGCAACAGCAGGCTGAGCATTCCAATTGATTCGGGCAGTTTGTTCTGTTTCCCGCCACTCTACACAAAATGGTTCCGAGAGCAAGTTCGCAGACGATGTAGTGACCAACAGGAACCTGAAGCAGTCTCAAACAATGCTCAGGGGGATCTGAAACACCGTTTCAGGGACAGGACCTGTATCACATGATCCAGGTTCGCGAACGTAAGTCTCGAATCCGAAGAAGATTCGGACATGCCGCTCAACTGTTCGTTGACAGTTTGGCCGCAGACCGATATCGTTAGCAAATCGGGAGACTGCAAGATTCCCGATGAGTGTACTGATTAACATATCATCGGTCTTTTTTCTGGTGTAAACCGGAAACAGGACTGTTGACCACTGATGAATCCTCGTGTTCTCAATCATGGGAATTGCGGGACTGTTTGCCACCACTGTGGAGAGAGTCATGCAAGGAATTTCAAGATGACTGCCGATCGGGGAAAACGATGATCGTGTCGTCGGATCTTGAAGTTCTGCGAATGTTGGCTTTTCGCAGTCAGTGCCGAACCAGCGGAAAGGCAACACTTATGTGACCGCCTCATTGGGAAAATCCCAGATGTAGCCATCGCGTAAGTTCTATTTCTGCGATTGGCCCTGAACGGCAAGCGGTAAGTGGGTTTCCAGCCCGCTTTTTTTATTGGTTGTCACTCAGTTGGCAGAGACCGAACAGAACGGAAGCGGCAGGGGCCCCACCCGTTGGATCCGCACCGGATAATGTCGAGGGGAATGTAGGAAACTGCAGTAATCAACTGCAGATTCTCGCGGAAGGAGAATCATGAACGCCAGTGAAGTCCTGAGAATTGTCGATGCCATTCATCGTGATAAAGCGATCGACAAAGAAATTGTTTTTGAAGGGATTGAACAGGCGATTCTGACTGCCCTGCGAAAATATTACGGCGAAGAAGACGAACTGACCGTTCAAATCGATCGCAGTTCTGGCGAACCAACCGTGATTCACAACGGGGAAAACTTGGACCCGGACATTCTGGGCCGTATTGCCGCTCAAACTGCCAAGCAGGTCATGATCCAGAAAATTCGTGAAGCGGAGCGGGATGCCCTCTTCGACGAATTTGCAGAATTGAAAAGTCAACTGGTTACCGGAACCATTACCCGCCTGGAATATGGCGTGGCGACTGTGAATATCGGAAAATCCGAGGCGATTCTTCCCCGCTCCGAACAGATTCCCGGGGAAAGCCATCGCGTGAATGAACGGATTCGGGCCGTCATTCGGGAAGTAAAAAAAGCGGGCAGCCGCCTGAAAATCGTCCTCTCCCGTGTCCATCCGGATTTTGTTCGTCGACTGTTTGAAGTGGAAATTCCGGAAATCGCCGAGAATGTCATCGAAGTCCGCTCCCTGGCTCGGGAAGCAGGATATCGGACGAAGGTCGCCGTTTCCTGTTATGACAACAGCATCGATTCGGTTGGTGCCTGTGTGGGAGTCCGCGGGGCTCGCATCCGCAACATCGTCGATGAACTGGGCGGCGAGCGAATTGACATCGTCCGCTGGAATGATTCGCTACAGGTGTTGATTCCCAACGCTCTGCAGCCAGCAGAAGTAGAAGACGTCATTCTCTGCCCGATGCTGGGCCGGGTAATTGTGCTGGTTCGAGATGATCAGCTTTCCCTGGCGATTGGCAAGAAGGGGCAGAATGTCCGTCTGGCTTCCAAACTGGTTGGCTGGGACATTGAAGTGATGACCCGGGACGAACTGGATGGACAGCTGGAACGGTCAGTCATGGCGTTCAGTCAGGTTCCACATGTCACTGAAGATCTGGCCGAATCACTGGTCTCTCAGGGATTCTTCAGCTTTGACGACCTTTCAGTCATCGAGCCGGATCACCTTCGGGAACTGAGCGGTCTGACTGATGAACAGTGCGATGAAGTCATCGAGTTTGCAGATGCGGAAAGCCTCAGGCTTGAAGAAGAAGAAAAACTGGCCAAGGCCGCAGCCCGGGCCACCCGGGAATATGAAACTCAGGTAGCAGTCAACACTCAACAGCGGGATGAATCAGAAGAGGCATCTGCTGATACTCAGGAGAGCGAAGACGATACTCAGGAGTCGGCCCAGAGCGAGAGCGAAACAACAGCCGAATCCAGTGCCGCAAGTGACAGTAATCTTGAGGCAGGAGAAGAAGAAGCATCGGTCAAGGAAAACTGAGTTTCTGATCCATGCACAGAGTCAGGGACATGCCGGCTGAATGCCAGCCAGGCACGAGTTCTTTCAGAGGGGTTACGTTTTGAAAATTCGGATTTTCGCATTAGCGAAAGAACTAGATTACGACAGCAAAGAGCTCATCGAGCACTGCAATAATGCAGGGATTCCGGTGAAGAGTTCTCCTTTGGCCAGCATCACGCCCGATGAACGTGATGTTTTGATGGCGTATCTGGATAACCTGAAAAAGGGCAAAAAAGAGGATGAAGGGACTCCTTCTTCTCCACTCGCTCCGGAATTCAATCCCGATAAATTGAGCGGCAAAGTTCGCTCGATCCGAACAATGGTCCCCCGTGGCTCAACCCCTCCGCCCAAGGCCAGACAGGATGAACAACATCCGGACGTGGTCGCTTCGACCACGAGCGTAGATACTGTCGACCTTTCACCGGAAACCGACGAGGAACAGGTCGATCAGGCTGAAACGCCCGAGGATCGGACTGCTGACATTGCAGCCAGCCATACCGAGACTGTTGAAGAAGTCATTACAGAAGAGGCAGTTGATTCCGCAGTCGAGGAGACATCTGCCGATGAGGAAGAAAAGGACGATACGGTCACACCAGATGACTACATTCCGATCTCTGGATCACCTGCTTCCCGCATTCGGGACATGAAACCACGGGCCAGTATTCAGGAATCCCGACCCAGGAAACCCAAACCCAAGCCCAAGCCCTCGCTCCCAAGTCTGGCAATTCCTCCCAAATTCAAGCAGGAAAGTCCTACTCGGAAGAAAGACGACGCCCCAGCACAAAAACCGGATGTGAAACTGACGGCAGAGATTCTGGACGGCCAGAGTCCATTGGCCGCTCACATTCGCAAACATACGGAAGATCGCCACAAAGGTCGCAATCAGGAAGATACCGATACCGGAGAACGTCCACATCGTTCGCGACTGGGCGGAATGGTCGACCAGAGGGAAGAACGTCGTCAGCAGCGAAAACGCACCCGTCAGGAAGTCGAGGAAGAACGCGAAGAACGTTCTGCTCAGCAACGTCGGATCCGCCAGCGACGCGGCAATCGTCATATTGAATACAAATCTTCTGCCAGTATCGATTTGCCGATCACGATCCGCAGCCTGTCTGAGGCCATGGGCCGTCCGGCCAAAGACCTGCTGACCATTCTCTTCAAACAAGGGAAAATGGCTCAGATCAATGATGTCATTGATGAAGAGATGGCCACCGAACTGGCCATTGAACTGGGTGTTGATCTGGAAATCAGGCGGGAAGCAACTCTGGAAGAGAAACTGGCCGAACGACTTGATGTTGAGTACGACGAATCCGAACTCAAACCGCGCCCGCCGATCGTGACGATTCTGGGCCATGTCGACCACGGAAAAACAACACTGGTCGATACCTTGCGGGCTTCCAACGTCGTCGAAGGAGAAGCAGGGGGAATTACCCAGCACATTGCCGCCTATCAGGTGGAAAAGAACGGTCATAAAATCACCTTCGTCGATACACCTGGTCACGCTGCGTTCGGCGAGATGCGAGCTCGAGGTGCGAATGTGACCGATATGATCGTACTCGTCGTCGCCGCAAACGACGGGGTGATGCCGCAGACAGTGGAATGTATCAGCCATGCAAAAGCCGCTGGCGTTCCAATGATCGTGGCAATGAACAAAATCGATCTGCCAGACATCAACGAACAGAGAGTGCTACAGGAACTGGCTGCGCACGAAGTCCTGGTTGCTGAATGGGGGGGAGACATCGAACTGGTCCGGACATCCGGCCTGAAAAACATCGGTATTGATAATCTCCTGGAAACCATCCTGCTGACCGCTGAACTGCGGGAATACAAGGCAGCTCCAGAGGTTCCCGCAGTGGGCGTCTGCCTGGAAGCATTCCGGGACGAAGGTCGTGGTCCGCTGGCCTGGATGATTGTGAAAGAAGGTACGCTCCGGGTCGGAGATATTATCGTCTGTGGCACTGCATTTGGCCGTATTCGCGCGATGTTCAATGAGCATGATGTCGAATTGACTGAAGCTCCTCCCTCAACGCCAGTTAAGGTGGCCGGTTTGAATGTGGTTCCCAGCGCTGGAAATCACTTCTTCGTCATGGAATCGATTGAAGCAGCCCGCGGAATTGCCGATGACCGGATTCATGCTGGTCGTACAGAATCGCTGTCCAACCGGGGCGGCCCCAAAACTCTCGAACAGATTCTGGGAGGTGGTGGACCGAAAAATCTGCCACTCATCCTCAAAGCCGACACGCCCGGCTCCATCGAAGCACTGCGTGGCGAAATCGAAAAATTCGAACACTCCGAAGTCCGCGTGGAAATTCTGCATACCGGTGTCGGTGGTGTGAACGAAAGCGATGTCTCGCTGGCCTCGGCATCGGGAGCCATCATTGTGGCCTTCCATGTGGTGGCTGAAGATCGGGCCATGCTGCTGGCTCAGGAAGAAGGGGTGGAAATCCGCCGTTACAACATTATTTACGAAGTGACAGCGGAAATTAAACAGGCCCTTGAGGGCATGCTGGCACCAGAACGGGTGGAAGTCAGCACCGGACGTGCCATTGTCCTGCAGACATTCAGCATCAGTCGAGTGGGGACTATTGCTGGTTGCCGTATTCTGAATGGAACGATCGATCGGAATGATCGGGTCCATGTGATTCGCGATCAGACCATCATCGGCAGCTATGGCATCAACTCGTTGAAGCGGGAAAAGGAAGATGCCAAAAGTGTCCGGGAAGGCATGGAATGCGGGATCAGGCTCGAAGGTTTCAATGACGTCAAAGAAGGAGACTTGCTGGAAGCATATCGTATTGACGAACTCAAACGAAAACTTGAAGACTGAATCTGACTTTCAGGCTCCCGCAAGGACCTGTTACCAGCGTCACATCTTTCTTGCTGATACATACCCGATCTGATCACCACCCCCGCAGGAATTTACAGTTATGCCGAGTCGACGAACCGCCAAAGCCTCACGTGCGGTCCGAGAAGTCGTCAGTACGGCTATTCTGTTCGAGTTGAGCGATCCCCGCATCAAGGGCGTAACCGTGCTGGATGTGGACGTCGCAGATGATCTGCGAACAGCCAAGGTCTATGTCAGCATCATGGGCGATCAGAAAGAGCAGCAGCTCTGCCTGCACGGCCTGAATTCCGCCCGGGGTTTTCTGCAGCGGAAAGTCGCCGACAGAATTGACACCCGGTACACACCGGTACTGACGTTTGTACTCGATGCGGGTGTCAAGAAAAGTATTGAGGCGTCGCGAATTCTGCGGGAACTGGCTGCCGAACGGGGTGAAGATCCGGAGCAGCAGTGGGAACAGACAAATGATCTCGATGAGATCGAAGAAAACACAGAGGATTGATTCGTTATAGAACAGGATCTTTCCGGGATAATCAGTGATCACGTTGAACGGCTGAAACAGATTTTTAGAATGGATTTGCAGCAGCCGGTTAACTTACGGAAAACGGTGGATCAGAAACGATGTCAGCGTCACGGATTAAAGCAGCCGATCGTACGAAAGTCTGTCAGCAACTCGTTACAGAACTGAAAAAGCGATACAGTTCCCGGGTTCCAAAAACCGAACGGAACGTACTCGATTCGCTCCTGTTTGCAGTTTGCCTGGAGAATTCCAGCCACGATAAAGCTGAACTGGCTCTGAAGCGATTGCATGAATCGTTTTTCGACTACAACGAAGCACGTGTCAGCTCGATCACCGAACTCCAGCATGTCTTTGTCGACTCGACTGAGCCGGAATGGCGGGCCATGCGGGTCCGGGAAACGCTGCAGTTCGTTTTTGAGGGACGTTACAGCTACGATCTGGAGGACTTCCGTAAACGGAACCTGGATTCCGCAGAGAAATACCTCAAAAACATCAAATCACTCACTCCGTTCATCGTAGCCTATACGATGCTCACCACGCTCAAAACACACACGGTCCCGTGCAGCGACTCCATTACCCGGCTGAGCATCTGGCTGGGTCTGCTGCCTGACCAGACCGACGTAGTCGCTGCCAATGATCTCCTCAAGGCTGCCGTCAGAAAGTCAGATGTTCCGCTCTTCCTGTTTCTGATCAATGAAGCAGCGAATGATCCTGAATTCCAGGAAGTCATCACCAAGGTACCCATTCCAGACCAGGCAGACCCGCTGGAAACACTCAAAGGTGCCACATCCCGATTAAAAGACCTGATCGCTGGCAAAATCACCCCGGCCAAGCCGGCGAAAAAGAAGAAGGCAGCGGAAAGCACATCCACTCCCAAGAAAAAGACGACCAAAACCAAGTCAGCTGCAGGTTCAACCAAAACCAAAACAGAGACCAAGAAGAAGACGGCTACCAAAACTTCCAAGAAGACCTCTGCAGGGACCAAAACCAAAAAGAAGACTCGCTAGAATGCTTTTCCACTCCACGGTTGATCTAAAGGAATCTGGCAGTAATCCAGTGCCTGCTTTGCTCACAGGAGACTTAAGAAGCATTCTGATTCGTGTCTGAAGTTTCTGGCTCTTTTTCCTCAGGTTTGGTTACGTCAGGGGAACCGGCTTTTTTTAGACGGAACAGACTCTGCCCGGGAATCTCGACTGGTTCTTCTCCTGAAGCATTCCATTTCAGGCTCAAACTCGCATCGCCATGCCATTCCAGATATTCCAGTCGAATGGAATGAAAACCAGGTTCCAGTCGCATCCAGCAGCTTTCTTCCTGATAGGGATGATGACCATCGTTCTCGATGACCATTTTGCCATCGAGAATGAGGCGACTTCCGTCGTCGGATCCCAAGACAAACTGGATTGCTTTGTCGTGAGGGATTTCGAGGTATCCCTCATAAACAAGCTGGAATAACCGTTCCAGCCCTGCCTGCTGTTCGGGATTTTCCCAGCGGTCAACGGTCAATTGTTTCGTTGGTGTGAGCGTGGCGAAGTCTGGAAGTGTCTGCCTTTCCCCTTCATAAACAGACATGACCAAACCCTTTTCCAGCTTGTCTGACAAAATTTCATCTGCTGGAGTTCGTGGATATTCCGCGAGCTGAAATTTGGCTTTCGCCATCTTGCCTTCTCTCAGATACTCAAGCTCAATGTCTTCTCCCGGTTTACGAAACATCAGCGAAAGTGGCCAGTGGATCGAATCGGTTACCAGAAAGTGATTCACTTTCTGGATTCGATCTCCGGGTAAAACGCCTGCACGGCCTGCCGGACTGTCTGGATCAACCTCTTTCACAATCGCTTCGGACAGATTGAGATTACACCGAATACCGGTATAGATTCCCTCTCGGATTTCAGCTGCGATCATTTCCTCCGCTTTACGCCGAAACGTCCCCATCGGAATGGCATAGTTGATATTTTCCTCTGTCATGACCTTGGCGGCGATCACGCCCATCTGTTCGCCATGCATGTTGAACAGTCCACCACCAGATGAACCCCGGTTCGAACCGGCATCGAACTGAATAAACTGGCGTCGATACTCAACTCCCAGTTGGGCCTGAACCAGTGCATTGGGAATGTTCGTGACCGCAGTTCTTGAAC
>JAGQQT010000172.1 GCA_020426065.1 Planctomycetaceae bacterium
GTCACAGTCACAAATCGGACTCCCGCTTCCACCAGGCGTCGAGCAACAATCAAACGCTCTGCCAGCCCTTTGGGATGATAACGGTTATCAGGCCCCTTCAGTCCGACAACATCACGACCATACAGATTGAAAATGGATTCTGGCTCACCATCCAGCGTGAAGGCTGCCTGGGCTTTGGCAGAAGTCAGCAAGGTATGCGCCTGCTGATAGAAGTCATCCATGGTGGCAACGGTATTGGGATCCACCTGGGAATCGCGAATTCGCTTTTCGATGATCTCGCGGGCAGCCAGACGACGATCGAACTGCTCCTGTGAAACATTTCCCGGGATGGAGAAGTCTTTGACCCGATAGCCGCTTTGACCGGGATCGGCTCCCAGTTCAAAAGGACCAAAGGCACTGCTCAGGAATCCTGTGCCACCGGCAAAGGCGTGCTTGTTGGGAATGGCTATGTAAGGGGGCAGCTCTCCCCTTTTGCCGAGTTCATGAGAGACGATCGAACCCATCTGCGGATAATCGATCACCGTGGTTTGCGGATAGCCGGTGAAGAGGTGATAAGTCGCCAGACCATGATCGGGAACTCGTCCCACAATACTGCGAATGATCGTCAGCTTGTCGAGGACTTTGGCCGTCTCGGGAAAGTTGTCGCTCAACACATCTCCGGAGCGGGTTCTGGTCACTCCGAAAGAACCACGGATTTCGACCGGTGCTTCCGGTTTGGGATCGAAAGATTCCTGCTGCTGGAATCCGCCGGGCAGATGCAGCTGAATCACGCTCAGTGCTTTGGCCTGCTTCACACTGCCTTCTGCCTGGGTGAACGCCGGACTATTTGCCGCTTCCAGCCGCATCATATCGCCCAGAGACAAGCCCAACGCTCCAATGAATCCGGCCTGTAATGCACTCCGGCGAGTCATGCCCTGAAAACCGTTTCGCCATATTAAGTGGTTACTCATCAAATGATCCCATGTGAGAAGAATTTGGATGGATCTGAATTTCCGGTGTGCTGTCCAGTCTGATCAGGCCTCATTTGTTAATTTCCCAGAAACGGATCTGGCCCAGCGTATCCCCGCTGATTGCTTTGCGTCCATCATGCGAGATTGAACAACTGATGGGAATCCCCTTTTCCAGCTGCCAGGATTGTCTGGCATTTCCGTCTGCATTCCACAGACGAACTGCACCATCCCGGCCCGTTGTAATCAGATTCCCGTCCTGATCAAAACGGCAACTCAGCACACCATTGGGAATCGTCCCGAAGATTCCCGGCGGCCGCTGAGGAGGATGAGCGTTGGTTTTGTTTACGGCGGGAAAGCCATCAGTGGTATCCCACCAGATGATGCTGCCATCATCTCCGGCTGAAGCCAGCAGTCGACTGTCAGCGCGCCAATCCAGCCCTTGGATGGCCGCTTTATGTTCGGGCAGATTCAACAGAATCCCACCGGCAGTGGCATCCCATAAATGCAGCCCGCCCGCTCGATCGCCTGTGGCCAGCCGCGATCCATCCGGGCTGAAGGCCAATGCCGTGATCCAATCTGTATGCTTTTCAATTTTGTATTTCAGCTGACCATCAGTTGTGGAGTAAACCTTCACCACGCGCCCGCTTCCTCCCAGAGCCACCAGTTGTTGATCCGGACTGAGATCCGCAGCCAGAACCACATCAATCTCATCTCCGATGACGGCCATTCGGTTTCCGGTTTGAACATCGAACAAAACCACCTGGCCGGATTGCACAGGTCGACCTCCTGCCACCAGTAGAACGGCTCCATCACGGCTAAATCGAATCACATGAGGCTCCCCTTCCGGGTAGGCAATCTCCCCCAGCTTCTGACCCGTTTCCGTATTCCAGATCTGGATGTGGTTCTGACCGGCGGCTGCCAGCAACGGAGCCCAGGGACTGGTAGACATTGCCAGAATGGGCAGAGGCCGCTGTACTTCTGGAAGTTCAACGGTAGGGAGCTGCATGGGCATGGCCGGTTCTCCCTGCGGTTTTGCTCCAGCATTGGCAGAAGGAGTAAAAGTGAGATCACGACGTTCCACCATGGAAGCACTGCTGGCCGTTTCCTTCAAACCGGAATCAATCCACCTGGCGATCAGCGCAATTTTGTCTGCAGGGAGCGGCGGGCTATTGGGAGGCATTCGCAAATCAGCATCATCAGTACTGATGACCTGGAACAGAACACTCTGACTGGAACGTCCCGCTTCGACAATTTTCCCCCCACTGCCTCCCCTCAGCAATGCGGGATAGGCCTGCAGGTTGAGATCCGCTTCCTGGTTATCCTCGCCGTGACACTTTAAACAATGCTGACGGAGTATCGGCTTGATGTGTTCATTGAAATTGGGAGTTGTAATTTCCGTTTTCAAATCCTCGGCAGCAACCATCTCTCCGGCAAGTTGCCAGGCAACCAGTACACAGAAACAGGGCAGGATTGCAGAGCGCATCGGCAGGTCATTCCGGGGAGAACACAGGAGGCAGGTCAGATGCGGCCCGCGGCAGAACATTTTCATGCTCAGCAGTACTAGTCGCAAGCGTGCATTCTGGCATCTTTCCGTACGGTTCACAATAGCACGTATTGATGAATCACCCTGCTTACCAAAATCATCACAACACGCATTCTGTTGATAGAACTCACCAGCAACGGGTTCCACTTCTGCATCATTGTTGCCTAAGAGAATCATAATGTACTTGAGGAGTAAGGTGTCTGCCTCTTTCTGAGCGAAATCCCGACGAAAAGAGGCCTGACCAGTGAATTTAACCTAATGTTGATCATGGGCAAAAATGAGCCCAGCAGGAATCTGTCGGCATGAGGATTCATTCGACAGGCAACACCTGCCCTGCTCCCCTCACAGTCAATTTCGTCTGTCTATTGATTTTCGAAATCCAGAATTAAAAACCAACCGACAAGATTCGCTGATCTCAGCACGCCGGTTCTTTTCTGGACCTTGATGAATACATCACAAACTCCACCCAAGGTTTTGGAGACACAGCCCGTTTGACCTCCTGGGCTGTCTGCAATGGATTCTCTCTAGAATTTGCCACAGGACGAATCAACCAAGCGCGATCTGGAGATCGTCACCATGTCTGAACATGTCAGTGAAGAAGAGAATGCGGCATTTGAACACTCCCAAGAGTTGATCCGCTGCCAGGACAGTGCTTACCTGGCAACTCATCAAACGGAGTGCAATTTAAGGGAACGTGAATCCAAGCTCAGCAAAATCATGGAGTCCATCATCGACCCCATGATCACCATTGACCCCTCTGGAGTCATTCAGGAAGCCAGCCTGTCATCGATGGAAGTGTTCGGCTGGGATGCCAGAGAACTGATTGGCAAGAATCTGCTCGTCCTGATTCCGGATGAGATGCATCCTGCATACTCCAACCTGCTGGCAATCATTCAGCAGAATGGAGAACTCCCGTTGCACAAGAAGGTACATGAAACATCTCTCAAGCGGATGGATGGTACCCTGGTGCCTTGCGAAGTCGTGGTGTGGAAAACCGTGATTCCGGGTCAGATACTGCCCTATTACACGGGAATCATTCGGGATATCTCGCGCCGGATTCAGGCCGAACAGGAACATCAGAAAACCTACAATCGACTTCTCGAAACAACCCGTAAAGCCGGAATGGCAGAGATTGCCACGGGCGTACTACACAACGTGGGGAACGTGCTCAACAGTGTGAACGTCTCGGTCAACAGTCTTCAGGATCTGATTCGGAACAGTCAGATCTCCGGCCTGGAAAAAGCGACCGAAATGATTGCCCAGAATCGGGACAATCTCGGAGAGTTTTTCGAGAAAGACCGCAAAGGCATCATGCTGATCGATTTCCTCTGCAAACTGTCAGTGCAGCTCAAGCAGGAAAAATCGACCCTGCTGCAGGAATTGCGGGAGTTGTCTTCAAACGTCGATCACATCAAGGAAATCGTCACGACACAACAGGCACATGCCAAAGTCTCTGGAACAACAGAAATCATCGAAGTGGTTGAAGTTGTTGAAAGTGCGATCAAGACCATAGATGCCAGCCTGGCCAAGCATGGCATGAGGCTTTTCAGAGAATACCAGGACATTCCTTCAATCATTTCCGACAAACACAAGATCCTGCAGATTCTGGTCAACCTGATCGGTAACGCCAAGCATGCCATTGCAGACAGCTACAACGAAAACGGGGAAATCAGAATCACTCTGAGCGCACCCACCGATTCGAATGTGCGAATTGATGTAGAAGACAACGGTGTGGGTATCGTTGAGGAAAACATGAGCAAGATCTTCCGCCATGGGTTCACCACGAAAGAATCAGGGCACGGATTTGGTTTGCATAGTTGTTCTCTGGTCGCCAAAGAATTGGGAGGATCCCTGACTGCCTTCAGCGCCGGTCATGGCAAAGGGGCACGTTTCACATTAACCCTCCCAGTGATTAAAGAAGGGGAATTAGTATGTCAGTAGCAGAGATTCTGGATGACACAGTCAGCACAAAAACTTACAGGCTGCTGGTTATCGATGATAATGAAGCCATTCACAACGACTTCAAAAAAATCTTCAAGAGAGATGACAGCGCATCGGAGCTGGACAACCTCGCCCTGGAACTGTTTGGGGATGATACCCAGACCCAGAAAGATGAGGTGATCTTTGAGATGGACCATGCACTGCAGGGTGAAGAAGGTTTTCACAAGGTTGTGGAATCTCTCAAGGAAGACAATCCTTACTCAATGGCTTTTGTAGACATGCGGATGCCACCTGGCTGGGATGGCCTGGAAACCATCAGCAAAATCTGGGAGGTCGATCCGGGACTGCATGTTGTTATCTGCACAGCCTATGCAGACTACTCCTGGCAGGAAATTTTTGATCGCCTGGGGCAGAGTGACCGCCTGCTCATTCTGAAAAAGCCTTTTGAAAATGCGGAAGTCTGCCAGATGGCTTCTGCCATGTGCGAAAAACGCCGGCTTTACATTTCAGACCGTCATCATATTGAGGAGATGGAACAGCTCGTCATCGAGCGGACAGCCGAAGTGATGGAAGCCAAACTCGAAAGCGACAAAAAAGCCAACGACTTGCGAAAGGCCCTGAATGAACTCAAGCAGGTGCAATCCACGCTCCTGCACGCAGAAAAACTGGCCTCCGTCGGACAACTGGCAGCTGGTATCGCCCATGAAATCAATACCCCCGTTCAGTTTGTAGGAGACAATATCCGGGCCTGTTCAGATATGTTTGATGATGTCATGGCCATCATGAGCCAGTATCAGGCTCTGCTGCAGAAACTCGAAAACGATTCCCTGTTTCCGGAGGACACAAAGGCCATCCGGGATCTGGAGCAGAATTACGATCTGGAATACATCAGCGAAGAGGTTCCGCTCGCCACAACGCAAAGCCTGGAAGGTGTCGATCGGGTCCGCACAATTGTGAAGGCCATGAAAGATTTTTCCCACGGGGGAGCACTGGACGAGGCAACAAGCTTTGACCTGAATGAGGCATTGCAAAGCACATTGATCGTCGCCAGGAATGAGCTGAAATACGTAGCGAATGTGGAAGCCGACCTGGGTGATGTCCCCTGTATCGAAGGCTATCCCAGTGAGTTGAACCAGGTTTTCCTGAACCTGTTCATCAACGCTGCCCATACGATTGAGGATAAGAAGCTGAACCATGGTGGGCCAGACATGGGCACCATTGTGGTTTCCACCAGGGTTGAAGGGGAAGAGGTAATGATTTCCATCCGGGACTCGGGTTGTGGAATCACAGAAGCTGTCAAGAAGAAGATGTTCGATCCCTTCTTCACCACCAAAGAGGTTGGAAAAGGAACCGGCCAGGGTTTGGCGATTACCCATAACATCGTCGTCAAAAAACATCAGGGACGAATTGAAGTCGACACGGTCCTGGGAGAAGGAACGACATTCCGTCTGTATCTCCCATTGTCGGTGAACCGTGGATGTCAATCAGAACCGAATCATGATGAGGAGTAGGTAAGCATGAAAGTAGAACGAAACCGGTTCAACAATGGTGCGAACCATCGAAAAACAAGGCGAGTAATGTTTGTTGATGATGAAACATCAATACTGGATGGAATCCGGCGGGCACTGCACAAACACAAGGTCGACTGGCTGGTGTCCTTTGTCTGCAAAGGTGAGGCAGCCCTGGAAGCTCTCCGTGAGGAAAGATATGACGTGGTCGTGTCTGACTACCACATGCCAGGCATGAACGGAGCAGAACTGTTCCATGAAATCAGGCAGTTCGATCCCCAAATCGTCCAGGTAATCCTGACTGGATCGACCAGAATGCCTGAAGAGATTGCCCGCAACCCGCAGATCCGGCTGTTGACCAAACCCTGCTCCATTGAAAAGCTGGTTGAGGAAGTCAACAAGGCGCTCTTTTCCCGGGAATTCCTGGGACTTCAGTTCATTCATTCCATCAAGAACTCATTCAAGGACCTCGACCACTTCCCTAATGTGCAAATCAATATCTCATCCGGACAAACTGAAAATCAGCCAGTTGGACAACCTAATGCCGAAGTAATTTGCGAAGATCTGGGCATCCATTACCGGATTCCTCTCGCAGTCGGCCATCATGCATGAAGACCAGGAAAGCGAGAATCCTATGAACCAGCCAGAAATCCTGTTTGTTGACGATGAGCCCAATATCCTGGGAGGTATCCGGCGAATGCTTCGCACTCGCCGAAATGAATGGGGGCTTCATTATGCTTCCTCCGGACAGGAAGCACTGTCCATCATGGACCAGAATACGATCGATATCGTGATCTCAGATATGCGGATGCCGCACATGGACGGGGCCGACCTGCTGAATATCATTGCACAAAGGCATCCAGACACAGTCCGCATCATCCTGTCAGGACATGCCGAACAGGATGCGATCATGAGAGCAATTCCCGTCTCTCATTATTATCTGTCCAAACCTTGCGAATCGGATGTGCTGACCAACCACATCTTTTCTGCCATCAACCTCAGGAAGCGAGTCCAGAACAAGAACCTCAGGCAGATGGTTTCAAGACTCGCACATCTGCCAGCCATGCCTGAAACCTATCAGAAAATCTGCGACATCGTCAGATCCGACCAGGCTGGAGTAAAGGATGCCATCAAAGTCATCAACAATGACTCCTCGATGGCTGTTCATATCCTCAAGCTGGTGAATTCTTCCTATTTTGGACTGGCCCGGCATATTTCAGATATTGGGCAGGCAGTGGCTCTGCTCGGCTTTGAAACCCTGAAATCACTGGTACTGACGGTGGGGATCTTTCGTGAGAACCGTGATGGGACGAATGACCTCTTCAACCATGCTGAACTGACCGATCATTCGATAGCCTGCGGCCAGCTGGCCAGGCATATTGCCATGCAGATTACAGATGAGCGTGAGGTCTGTGATGATGCCTTTACCGCTGGGCTGCTGCACGATATTGGAAAACTGGTCATGGCAACCGGAATGCCGGAAGAATATGGCCAGGCGGTCTTACTGTCTCAAAAAGACCGGATTCCTCTTTTTGAAGCAGAACAGCGATGTTACGGCTACAACCATGCAGATGTCAGTGGTTACCTGCTCGGAATCTGGAATCTGCCAGACAGTATCACGAATGCGGTCGCGTATCACCACGATATCGAAACCGTTCGAAGGGAAAGCTCACTGGTCAGCCTGGCCGTGTACTCAGCCAACTGCATGGTCAATGAGAAATCACACGATCATCAGGCCTGCCTTTCCTACTGCATGGAGAATGATGATTCCGAACCAGATGATGGAGTTTATCGGGATCAACAAATGGAAATCTGGCAACAGCTGCTTTTCATGATGCCCCCCGAGATCAGCTGAGGAACCGTTTTGCGAATTGTTCTCTTTCGCGAAGGGATACCATGACTATGACAACCGAGAAAAAGGTACTGTTTGTCGACGATGATGAATCCATTCTTTCGGCCATGCGAAGG
>JAGQQT010000173.1 GCA_020426065.1 Planctomycetaceae bacterium
GTACGGAGCGGCACTGGTGCCAGGATCAGCATGGTCTGCCGACCAGTTCGGATTCGGCTGCGGAACATTATCCGAAACGCGAATCACTCCTTCGACGATATCGTCCACGTACGTGAAGTCCCGGCGCATCTTGCCGAAGTTGAACACATCGATCGGTCGGCCTTCGAGAATTGCCTTCGTAAACAGGAACAGTGCCATATCGGGACGACCCCATGGTCCATAAACCGTGAAGAATCGCAGGCCGGTGGTTGGCAGGCCGAACAGATGGCTGTAAGTGTGAGCCATCAGCTCATTGGCTTTCTTCGAAGCGGCATACAGGCTGACCGGATGATCCACGCTATGGTGAATCGAAAACGGCATCGTCTTGTTGGCACCGTAGACAGAACTCGATGAAGCATAAACCAGATGTTTCACCCCATTGTGCCGACACGCTTCCAGGATGTTGACGAAACCAACGAGGTTACTGTCAACGTAGGCATGCGGGTTGGTCAGCGAATAACGAACACCTGCCTGAGCGGCGAGGTTCACCACGACATCCGGTTTTTCTGCTTCGACCAGGGCATTGAGTTTGTCACGGTCTTCCAGCAGGAACTTGTTGAAGGAGAATCCTTCGCGGGCCAGCAGCTGATCGAGCCGGGCCTGCTTCAAAGTGGGATCGTAATAGTCGTTGACACTGTCCAGGCCGACGACCGTGTCGCCCCGGTCGAGCAGTTTTTGTGAGAGATGAAATCCAATAAATCCTGCTGCACCCGTAACGAGGTATTTGCTCACAATTCTCCCTTTCGAATCCGTTCTCGGTAATATTCCACGGTCCTGGACAATCCGGTTTCCAGGTTGATTTCAGGTTGCCAGTTCAGCACTCGTTTCGCTTTGCTGATATCTGGACATCGTTGTTTCGGATCATCCTGTGGCAGCGGTTCATTCGTCGTGCCGCAAGTTGCTCCTGTGACTTTCAGTACGGTCTCTGCCAGTTCCTTCATCGAGTTTTCCGTCGGGTTCCCAATATTGACTGGCCCGACATCCTCATCCTGATTCATCATTTTCATCAGACCGGCAACGAGATCATCCACGTAACAGAATGAGCGTGTCTGCCTGCCGTCCCCGTACAGGGTCAATGGTTTGTTATGCAGAGCCTGCATGATGAAGTTGGAGACAACCCGACCATCATCCGGATGCATTCTCGGACCATAGGTGTTGAAGATCCGGACTATCCGAACTTCAACTCCATGTGCCAGATGGTAGTTCATGCAGAGCGATTCGGCGACCCGTTTTCCCTCGTCATAACAGCTGCGGGGACCGATTGGATTGACATTTCCCCAGTAATCTTCCCGCTGCGGATGAACATCGGGATCGCCATAAACTTCGGAGGTCGAGGTGTGCAGTACTCGGGCGCCACAACGCTTGGCCAGCCCCAGGACATTCACCATTCCGACAGTGGAAGTCTTGATTGTTTTAATTGGATTGTACTGATAGGCCTTCGGTGAAGCCGGGCAGGCCAGGTTGTAAATCTGATCCGCTTCGACAAACAGCGGACGGACGATATCGTGCCGAATCAGTTCAAAACGCGGGTGGCCGATCAGGTGGGCGACGTTTTCCTTGGATCCGGAAAAGAAGTTGTCCACGCACATCACTTCATGCCCCTGCTCGATCAGCCGATCGCAGAGGTGACTTCCCAAGAATCCGGCCCCGCCGGTGACAAGGATCGAAAGATGACTCATATATCTGACAAACTGTATGAAAAGAAGGCCGGACAGGTTCGTCCAGAAACAGGGACTCGATCCTTCAAAACCAACTAACTCCGTAACGCCTTTGCTGTGAACCAGCGAGCGGTCTGCTCCAGGCCAGCATCCAGACCGGTTTCGGGAAACCAGTTCAATGTTCTGGACAGCAAACCACTGTCTACCAGGTTGGATCTTAAATCTCCCGGACGGGCCGGACCGTATTCCGCTGGCGGTACCGTAGTGGAACGACAGGCTTCCCGCAATCCCTGTTGAATCAACAGCTTGAGGGCATCCGCCAGCTGATTGACATCGGTCGGAACCCCGGTACCCACGTTGAAGGCACAATGTCGGGCAGGCAGGGAACTGGTCAAGGCCTGGACATTTGCCCGGGCCACATCATCCACAAACACATAATCCCGAATGTACTTGCCATCCCCATTGATGCGGGCTGGCTCTCCCCGCAGCATTTTCTGGCAGAAAATCGCCACGACCCCCGCTTCTCCATGCGGATTCTGCCGGGGTCCGTACACGTTCGAATAACGCATCGCGACCGTTTCCAGCTGATGTTCCCGCGTGAAGAACTCCAGGTAGCGTTCCCCCACCCACTTGGAAATTCCATAGGGTGAAATGGGATTGGCCGGATAACTTTCTGGTGCCGGTGTGGTCACATCGCCGTACAAGACCCCTCCGGAGGAAGCGAATACAAACCGGCTCACTCCATGATTGACTGCCATTTCCAGCGTGTTGAGCAGCCCCATGATGTTTACGCGGGCGTCAAAAACCGGCTCCTTGACGGAGCGGCTGACCGACATCTGAGCTGCCTGATGACAGACCAGGTTCGGCTGTAATTCGGCGAAAACCTGCTCCAGAGCAGGTCGGTCCACCACATCCAGCTCATAAACGGGCACATTGGCAGGCAGATTCTCGCGTGTCCCCGAACTCATATCATCAACGACAAACGGCTCATGCCCCGCTGCCAGCAGTTGATCCACAATATGACTGCCAATGAAACCGGCACCACCGGTAACCAGGACACGCATCTTCAAACCAGCCTATCACTTAGGAAAAAGCATGAAACTCAGATCGTTCGAATAGAACTCCCACCGACCAGATCTTGATGGATGACCTGAGCAATTGCAATTCCCTGTTTTTGCCGATCCGCTTCAATTCAGGAGAAATCCCAGCTTATGACAACGGCGATCTGCCTGCGATCAGTACTTCAGCGTTGCGATTCAGGCCAGAACCAACTAGCGTGGCATTGCATCGGAATTCTCCGATTGGTCTGACATCTGGCAATTGTTTCATCTGGAAAGGCCTCAGACATGGCAATGCTGTTTCCCTTCTGCAAAAGTTGCGACACGAAATCCGAACACAAGCTCGAGGACGGACAGCACTATTATGTCTGCCCGAAATGTCAGGTTCGGGATTCCAAGGAGTCCGTAGAAGCCAGCAACATGCATATCCTGACAGGTGCCCCAAAAGGCCCGGACGCTGATCAGAGCCCGTTTGAGTTGCGGGAATTCTAACTGATCTTGCGGCTCAGGCGTTTTTCTGGATCACAAACAGAACCGGTGATTTCGCTGTTGATCCGGCCATCGTTTCTATTTCAAACTGCTCGGAGTTCAGTTCGCTGAGTGTCTGCTGGACGAGCTGGAGTTCTTCTGCTCCTCCTTCGTGTCTCGGATAGGCGAGGATGGTCATCACGCCTCCTGCGGACAGTAATTCCACCGCGAACTGAATGGCAGCCAGAGTTGACTCGGGCCGGGTGACCAGTGCATGGGAACCTCCGGGAAGATAACCGAGATTCATCATGATCGCCTGAGCGGTGGAGAGCTGCTTTTCCTGACAGAACTCGAGCAGTTCGGCATGCGAGCGACAATGCAGCTCACACCAGTTGATCTCATGAGTGGCCAGCAGCCGGGAAGTCTGATCAATCGCCTGCTGCTGAATATCCAATGCATAGACCCGCCCCGCAGAGCCGACGCATTGAGCCAGAAACAGGGAATCCCAGCCGTTTCCTGCGGTCAAATCAAAGGCCAGATCTCCCGAGTGGAGTCGGGCGGCAATCCTCTGGTGGGCAATTTCGGTCAGTGGCGTCATGAGACTGGTGTTTTGATCCGGGGATCCAGTGGTTCGGCATGAATGAGCAGTCCGGCCAGTTGAGCAGATAACCAGGGAGCCAGCAAGGAACCGCGTGAGCCCAATCCGTTCAGAATGGCCAGCCGGGGTTGAGCGGGCAATATTCCTACAACTGGTCGCTGATCCTTCATGGCCGGACGAACCGCCGCTCGATGCTCGAGCACTTGCGGATTCCAGTCGGGGATCAACCGGGACATTCGCTCCAGAATCGACTCTCGAACTGCCTCCGTGGGAATCGTATCCAGTTGCTGCCACTCATAATTGGAGCCCACACTCAAGCCTCGTCCCGGAGCCGGAGCAATCCAGATTCCTCCATGAATTACGGACTCAGTCTCCCAGTCCGCATTGTCCAAAGTCAGGATCTCACCTTTGGCTGGAAGAAACCCCAGGTGAGAAAACCAGGGAACCAGCCGGTCAGATGCTCCTCCACAGGCGACCACATAACGGGCAGTCACTTCCTCAAGAGGCAGAATGACTTCCCGCTCAGAAAACTGCACTTCAGACCAGTCAACCTGGCCCACCAGACGGATGGCTTTGCGAGCAATCAGATCTGCAGCCAGATCGAGAAACTGCGCCACATCCAGTTGCCCCACATTGGGGAGGAGATAACCGCCATAAGGAGCGGAAACTCGTCCCCATAACGGATCGGTCTCCTCCAGAAGACGCCCCTGCAGCTGCGGGAGCAGGTCCATCCGATTCTGTTCGAACTCCAGTCGCTCCTGTGGACTTTGAAAGGCCCGCAGGGAATCGCGCAGAAACAGAACCTGCCGGGAAGCCAGCTTCTCAAATTCTCGATAAAACTGTTGAGCAGCTGCGTACCATTCAAAGTAATCGGGGGCCAGAACGTGACGCTTGCCGGTAACGGGTGTCATCAAACCGGCGGCGATGCGGGAGGATGTCATCGGCTCTGCGGGATCGATCACCAGCACACTGGCGCTGAGCCGAATCAACTCCAGTGCCAGACAGGTGCCAGCCAGCCCCTGCCCAACCACAATGACATCCACGTTCCTCATGCAGAGTGCTCTCAGGAAACAAACAGTTCTTTGAGCGGCACTCCTCCATCCGTCAGTGGAACGGGGCGATCACCCGCATAAATGATGCGATAAGGATCGATCCCCATCGCCGTATAAAGAGTGGCAAACAGATCCGGCACGGAGAGTTGCGGTCCTTCCGCGTGATGCTCGGCAAGATCATCGGTTACGCCAATCGCTCCCCGATGCTGCAATCCGCCCCCGGCAGTCACAACACTGAACGCTTTGGCGTGATGTCCTCGACCTCCCCCACCATCAAATGTGGCAGGACGTCCGAATTCGGTACTGATGACAATCAGCGTTTTCTCAAGCAGTTTCTTCTGCTCAAGATCCTTCATCAGAGCGGCAAAGGCCTGGTCGAGACTTTGAATCAATACATGCTGTTTCAGCTGACCTTCATTGTGCGTATCCCAACCGGTTCCATTGACGAACGTCAGATTGAAGGAGACTTCCACGAAACGTGAACCGCGTTCAATCAGTCGCCGGGCCAGCAGACAGCGCTGGCCAAACTCTTCGCCATAGGCATTCCGTATGTCGGCCGGTTCTTTCTCCAGGTCAAACACGTCCATGAATTCCGGACCAGCCAGATCAAACCCTTTTCTGGTCGCCGAAACATAAGCGGCCGCATTAGTTTCATCCCCGTGGCTGGCCACGAATTTCTGCTCAATCTGCTTCAGGAGTTCGAGTCGGCGGTTGGCTCGCAGTTCTGTGATCCGCGGTGGACGGGAAAGTCCCTTCGGCCCGGAACCGGTATCCGTCAGATAAACGAATCCATACTCCGGACCAAGAAATCCAGGCTGTCGTCCCGGGCTGGGATATCCCATCAGCACGTAGGCAGGCACCTTGTCATTCAGCGAGGGTTTCTCATGGGTGATCACCGACCCGAGTGAAGGGTACACCACGGTTCCAGAGGTCGGTCGGCCGATGTGCATGCGGTAGGAAGCGGCTGCATGCTCATCAATTTCATCATGATGAACCGTTCTGAGAACGGTGGTCCGTTCCATCAGGCGGGCCATGTTGGGCAGATGCTCGCACAACTGCACCCCAGGCACCGCCGTATCAATCGCCCGATAAGCTGAGCCGGGATCTTTGCGGCCATCAGAGGTCTGACGCTTGGGGTCAAACGTGTCCATCTGGGCAGCCCCGCCACCCAGCCAGATCATCAGGCAGTGCTCCGCTTTGCCGAGCGGAAAATCCACCTGCTTTTCTGAAGCAAGACTGAACTGGCCATTCCCCAGAAGACCGCCGGCAACCAGACCAGCTGTTCCCGCCATCCACTCTCGTCGATTGAACATCATTCACTCCAGCTTCGTTTCCATTGACTCTGATTGAAGACTTGAGAAGAGGTTTTCTTATCTCAATATTTCTGGCACTAAGGAACAAACACAAACTCGGGACTGTTCAGAACGGTCCACAACACATCTTCCGCCCGTTCCCGCCATTCGGGAGTCAACCGGCTGGTCGGGATGTCTCCCTGCTCAGCGACTTCCTGCTGGCGAATCCCTTCCAGAGCGGCATTGGGATCAAAATGAGCGGTCCACGTCAGTGGAGATCGTTCCACCACCACAGGAGTCGGTTCCGCTCCGGATACTTTTCGCTCTGCGAATCCGTCCGACAGCAGATCAGACATCAGCGAGAGTTCCTCCTGATCTGGATTTCTGGTCAACACGCGTTGATAGATGGCGGTTACTACCTCCTGAGGTGTGTTGGCATTCAGGCAGACTTCGACAATCTCACCCTGATCCGATATGTCGACGGCCCGGTTCAGTGCGGAACCATTTGCCAGAGCCATCGGCTGCAGCGGTGTGACGGTTGATTCCCGGTCTGTCACCGGATCCTGTCGTTCACTTCTCCAGTGATAGGACGCCATCAGATTGATCAGACTCTGTGCGAGTGGGAGTGCCATGGACGGTCGTTCCCGCTCGTTACTGATCGCCACCAGTTCCCACGCCCGACGTGGCACACCCAGATCGATAAAGTTCTGGGCCGCCTGACGACCATCTGAGTTGTAGGTCAGACGTTCGGTCGGCAGAGATTTCCCGACAGCAGAGTAAATCGTATCGACCACCTGCTCGCCGGTCAGCAAACGACGGGTGGGAGCCGCGAATCGGCTTTGACGGTCAAAGTCGCCGGAAATGGCTTCCTGCTGGTACAGGTTGGAACTGACGATCAGGCGTGTCAGTGATTTCAGGTCATAGCCTGACTTCACAAACTCCCAGGACAACCAGTCCAGCAGTTCCGGAATCATGGCAGATCCGGTTTCCCAATCCTCCGCAGGTTCCACCAGCCCCATCCCCAGCAGCCGTTTCCAGGTTCGATTGACGGTCACCTGGGCAAAACGCTGGTTTGTGGGATTGGTAATGATTCCCGCCAGCACAGCCCGCGAGTTGTCTGGATCCCGCAGGTACAGGTCTTTATTCAGTTCTTCCGGTTTGACGAGTTCTTCAAATGGCCAGGCAGGCCCCACTTTCTCTCCCGGCTTGAGAGTTACTTTCACCGGCATGCGAGCGAGCTGTTCAGGCGAAGCGATAATGCTGCTGGAGTTGGGGACCGCTACCGGCTTTCCATCCAGCATGGCAGCGACGCTGAACAGATCCCGCTGAAGCGATTCATGATAAGGAGCATCATGGCAACGGGCACATTTCATTTCGATCCCGAGAAATGCCGTCCCCACGATATGAGCCTTCGCAGCCATCGGCACATCATTGTTGGACGCCACGCCGAAGCCTGCCGTTCCCCCATGCCAGCGGCTCCCCTCCTGCAGAATCAGTTCGGTGACAATCCGATCAAAGGAGCGGTTGTCGGAAAAGGCATCGTGCAGGTAATAACGGAATGGTCCGGAGTTATTCAGATTCGGCTTGGTCAGTCCTGGATTTTCTGCCAGCACATCCTGCCAGTAGGAAACCCAGTGGTCGGCCCATTCCGGATGATTCAGCATTCGCTCGATCAGATAATCGCGCCGCTGGCCGGCTGGGTCTTCCCAGTAAGCAGCCCATTCTTCAGGAGTCGGATTG
>JAGQQT010000174.1 GCA_020426065.1 Planctomycetaceae bacterium
TGATAACTTCGTGCCGGTCATGATCGATACGGATAAAGACTCCGCTACTTCCCGCAAGTTTGGCGTTTCCGCCATGCCCACGATTGCAATCGTGGATCCCAAAACGGAAACCTCTGAAAAGACTCGTGGGTATCAGGGAAGTTCACAATTCCTGTCATTCCTCAGCACGAACAAACCGGAGATTCAGGTTGCTTCCCAGACTGAAAAACCTGGTAAAGCTCAGGTCGGTCATGCAGATCTGGTGCAGCAGGCTGACAAGGGGGAATTCACTCCTTATTGCCTCGTGACCGCTGTCAATGAAGGCAAACTGGTCGAAGGAAAAAAGGAATTCACCAGTGAGCATGATGGATACACACTCCACTTTGCTTCGGCAGAAACCAAGAAAGAATTCGATAGTAAGCCAGAAGATTTCTGGCCGGCACTGAATGGCAACTGCCCAGTGCATCTGGTGGAAACGGGTGAACTGGTGCGGGGCGAAGTTCGCTGGGTGGTCGAGTTCCGCAACAAGCTTTACATGTGCCACTCCCGGGAACATGCCAACAAATTTATTGATTCTCCATCCCGTTACGCCGCTGCTGCCCAGGATCGGGTTTCATCAGCCCGTTAGTTTTGAGACTGGGGATCAATTTGAATTCACCCTCAGGGGACCACATTGAAGGTGAATGTGTTCTGAAGGGGTTGCCTGCCTGGCAACCCCTTTTTTACGCACGAAGCTTCAGTCCTGATCAACCGTGGTGGCCAGTCGCTGGGTTGTGCTGGCCAGTTTTTCCAGGAGCACCAGACCCTGTCCGGTTGAGATGACCTTTGAAATCTCATCAACCCCTTCGCCGAGTGTGCTCACTTTACCTGCGGTCCAGAGGGCCGCTGCAGCATTGGCCACTGCGATATCACGACAGGGGCCGGGCTGTCCCTCCAGGATGTTGCGGATGATCTCGGCAGACTGCTCTGCCGATTCGGCCTGCAGATCCTGGGGACTGCATTCTTCCATACCAAAATCGCTGGCAGTCCATTCGAGTTCTTCAATGCTGTTGCCTGAGATCTGAAAGACAGCTGTCGTGCCCCATAACGCAATCTCATCCAGTTCATTATTCCCACACACAACAAGAGTACGGGTTGTTTCCAGCCCACTCATAACCCGAGCCAGTTTTTCCGCCCAGGCTTTCCGGATTGTTCCAATGAGTTGAAACTCCGCATGTGCCGGGTTGGTCAATGGTCCCAGAAAATTGAAGAGGGTTCTCAGCTTGAGGGCTTTCCGAATCGGGACCACATGTTTCATGGCTGCATGCAACAAGGGAGCAAAACAGAAGGCAATTCCAACTTCCGTCAGGCATTCGTCAATCTGCGACGGAGTCAGGCTCAGATTGACTCCCAGCTTTTCAAGTACATCTGCACTTCCGGAACGGCTCGAGACCGAGCGGTTTCCATGTTTGGCCACCGGCATTCCGGCAGCAGCACACAGAATCGCAGCGGTAGTACTGATGTTGTAGGTCCCCAGGCCATCACCGCCGGTGCCGCAGGTATCGAGCAGGCCTTTCCCTGACTCACGAATCGGGATGCACTTTTCACGCATCACTCGGGCCGCACCACGGATCTCTTCTTCGGTTTCACCTCTTTGAGCCAGAATTCCCAACAGAGCAGCAGTCTGATACGGATCGCTGTTCCCTTCCATCAGTTCCTGAAACGCGTTGCGTGCCTGTTCTTCTGACAGCGTCTGACCTTCAACGACCGTTCTGAGTGCGGTAAACAGCAGGTCATGAACTTGAGGATCGGCATTCGGTTCGGACATGGTTAACTACCTGGGCAATGAGGAAGATTGGCTGCCATGCATTGTGAAAAAGTCTCAGCGAATGTCAAACTGCAGCCACGTCAGGAGCGTTTCAGGCCAACCTGAGGACAGATTTTGAGGAGCGGGCATTCGTTGCAGCGGGGGCGGCGGGCAATGCAGACCGAACGGCCCAGTCGAATCAGGCGATGGGAGAGATTGATCCATTCCTGCTGAGGAATTTTTGTCATCAGTTCCTGTTCAATTTTTTCTGGCGTGTTGCTGCTGGCCAGTCCTGTCAGCCGGGAGATCCGTTTGACGTGGGTATCAACAACGACCCCGGAAGGAATGCCAAACCAGGTTCCCAGCACGACATTGGCGGTTTTTCGTCCTACGCCTGCCAGCTGGATCAGTTGCTCGAGAGAGTCCGGCACTTCACCCTCGTGACGCTCGCAAAGTTGGTGAGCCATCAGTCGCAGGTTGGTCGCCTTGGCGCGAAAAAAGCCGAGCGGGCGGATGATACGCTCAACCTGTTGTTGACTTGCCCGGGCCAGTGCAGGGGCATCGGGAAAGTTCTGGAACAGTTCTGGAGTGACCTGGTTGACTCGCACATCAGTGCATTGAGCAGACAGGATGGTGGCGGCCAGTAACTGAAACGCGGATTCGTGATGCAGCTCACAGGTGACTTCTGGAAATGCCTGCCGGAGTTTGGTCAGGATCCGCCGGACGTGCGGATCCGTACTCCTCCGGCTGGTTTCCTGTTTCCGATTCACAGCGGGCATAACGCAGATGGATTCCGCAACCAGACTAGAGACTTATTTGAAGTCGTTGGGATTACCAAACAGGCCCCCACCGGAACTGCTGCTGGTGCCTCCCTTGAGAGTTTTGCGACGCTGTTCAGCCTCTTCGCGAAACTTCTGGGCTTCTTTTGCATCGGCTTCCCGAGCGGCAATCTGTTCTGGAGACAGCTGAGGTTTGGCTTTGATGGCCTTGATCGACAGGGAAATCCTGCGTTTGTTTTTGTTGATTTCGATGACCTTGGCGTCAATCGTCTGACCTTCCTGCAGGACTTCACGGACGTGATTGACCCGCTTGTGGTCCAGCTCACTGATATGAACCAGCCCTTCGAGCCCCGGCTCGATTTCGATGAAGGCACCGAATTCGGTGATCTTTTTCACAACACCACTGACGACCGTTCCCTGTGCATATTTCTGCTCGGCATAGTCCCATGGATTGGCCAGCAGTTGCTTCATCCCCAGGCTGATCTTTTTCTTTTCCTGATCGAGTGAAAGCACCTTCACAGTCACTTGCTCACCGACAGTCAGGACATCTGAGGGATGATTAACCCGGGTCCAGCTCAGTTCCCGCACGTGAACCAGTCCATCGACTCCGCCGATATCGACGAAGGCACCATAATCCATGATCGATTTGACGGTTCCCTCACGCTGTTCGCCAACACTGAGGGTTTCCCAGATCTGTTTTTCCGACTCGGCTCGCTCTTCCTGAAGCAGAGCTTTACGGCTCACTACGAGGTTTTTCTTTTTGGGATTGATGTCGATCACTTTGACAGTGAGCTTCTGTCCCACGTAGCCTTCGAGGTCTCCCACGAAATGCAGATCAACCTGTCCTGCCGGCATAAAGCCGCGCAGTTGGCTGACCACGACCGAGAGGCCACCTTTGTTGGTTTTCTCAACCGTACATTCCACAACCTGACCAGCAGAAAGAGCTGTCCAGTCGCCTCCTGCTTTGCGGACCGAGCGGGGCATGGCCAGCTCAATGATTCCTTCGCCTTCGTTTACGGATTCCACAATTACATCAATCACCGCTCCGACGGCGGGAACTTCCTGCCCTTCAAGATGACGGCGGGAAAGTAATCCGGATGCTCGAAATCCAATGTCGAGCACGAGTTGTTCTTCATCAACACTTTCCACCTTGCCCTTCAGGCGGGCACCGGGTTCAAGCTCAGACAGATCTTTGGGCATCCCCGGTACAGTTGCTCCGGAAGTTCCGGAAGCAGCCTGGGCAGTGGCATTGTCTCCAGCCATTGCTGCGGCAAGTTGTGATTCGAGTTCACTATCCAGCTCTTCAGCACTGGGAATATCCACCGGTCCCTGATCTGGCACATGCTGAGCGGAAGAGCCTGGCCCCAGATTAGGCACGGCTTCGGTTCGTTGATTTCCCAGAGTGGGATTCAACTCCAGTTTCCGTTCGGGTGCGGACTGTTCCTGAGCTTGTGACGCAGTTTCCACCTCTGAGGGAGCGGCAGTCTCTGCTGGCTCTGCTGCGGCAGGTTGAGATTCAACGGCCTGCGTTTCGCCAGCTGTGCCGGAAGCAGTCTGTTCAGTCGACTGATCCTGAGGGGTGGAAGATGTTTCTGAGGGACCGTTCGTGGTCATACCGTCTTGTTCGTCATTCCTGACCGATTGTTCGTCCAAACTCATGTGTACTCTGATCTGAAGCGGATCGTTTCGAAGTTTCTGTTTCCCGGGCGGTTCAATGGACAGCCCACATCGAGTTTAAGTTAGCAGATATGTTGCAGAAAAACGAGTTTCCAGCTCTGTTTCTGGAAAACATTCAATTCTCGCTGCATAGAAATCTGGCAGATTACGAAAGCTGGAGGTCATTGGGGGCCAGTCGGAACGCTTGCACGGACTTCATCAAGGCCTTCAAACAGGGAGGATCCAATTCGGATCATGGTCGCTCCTTCCTGAATGGAAAACTCGTAATCACCAGACATCCCCATGGAGAGTTCCGTGAGCGGGCAGTCAGGGGAAGCGATCCGGTCTCGCAGTTCCCGGAGTTCCCGAAAGGGCTTCCGCAGCAGTTCCGGATCCTCTGTATCCAACCCCATTGTCATCAGGCCGATGATCTGGCAGGATTCCTGAAAAGGCTGCATGGGACGACCCTCAGCGAACTCATGAAGGGGCATCCCTGTTTTCTGGGATTCTCCTGTCATATTCAGTTCAATCAGGACCCGGGGCCGAAAAGGGATTTCCCGGGAGATCTGGCTGATTTTTTCCAGCAGCTTCCAGGAATCGACTGAATGAATCGTGACCGGCTGCTGCAGCAGACTGCGGACCTTGTTACGTTGCAGATGACCTATCAGATGCCACTCCAGATCTTCCACCGATTGCCAGAGTTCCCGTCGCTGCTGAAGTTGTTGCGGTCGACTTTCGGCCAGTTTTCGAACCCCCAGTTCAATCAGGGCATTCACCCATGCCGGTTCCGCATACTTGGTCACGGCAATCAGCTGGGGATCGGGAACGGAATGCTTTCCCAGTTCAACGGCCTGCTGCATGCGGTGGTGAATCGTGGCCAGATTTCGGCCAACAATCTGCCGGATCTCCGCTGCAGAAAGATCGGAATCCTCTGAATGGGGGGAGTTATGTTGAGTCATGAGAGTATCGGGATGGAGCCAATCCCAGCTAAAAAAGCAGAATTCCGGACCTGACTTGAAAAAACGGTTCCGAAGCAGAAAAATCCGGTAACGGAGAATAACAGATTCCCATCGTGAATTTCACTCGATTCGGGTAACGGAAAGTACACCCCCACGATGTATGATCAACTTAGCCTGTTGAGTGGTCGGGCAAACCCGGCCCTGGCGTCGGAAATCGCCTCTTACCTGGGCGTGGATCTGGCAGCGGTTTCCATTGCAGACTTTCCCGATGGCGAAATCAGTGTCCGACTGGAGCAGAACATTCGCGGACGGGATGTCTTCATCATTCAGCCGACCAGCCCGCCGGTGAATGATCATCTGATGGAAATGCTCATCCTGATCGACGCCTGCAAGCGGGCCAGTGCGGAGCGGATCACCTGCGTGATTCCTTACTTCGGATATGCCAGACAGGATCGCAAAGATGCGGGGCGAGTGCCGATCACATCCAAGCTGGTGGCCAATCTGATCACAAAATCCGGTGCAGACCGTGTTCTGGCTGTCGACCTGCACGCCGCTCAGATTCAGGGCTTCTTCGATGTTCCGGTTGACCATCTGTATGCCGCTCCGATGATTGACCAGTACATCAAAACCCTGGAACTGACACCCGATGAACTGGTTGTCATGAGTCCGGACGAAGGGAGCATCAAGCGGGCACTGCAGCATGTTGACCGGCTGGGTGGTTCGCTCGTGATTGTGGATAAACGCCGGGCCAATGCACTGGAAACGAAACAGGCCAACCTGATCGGTGGTCCGATTGAAGGGAAAACGGTCATCGTGTTTGATGACATGATTGCCACCGCCGGCTCCATTTGTGGTGCCGCACGCGTTGCCATCCAGCATGGAGCGAAGGATGTGTTTGTAAGCGCCACGCATGGAGTTCTTTGCGGACCGGCTGCTCAGCGTCTCTCTGAGGCTCCAATTCGGGAAATCATTGTGACCAACAGTATTGCTCTCCGTCCCGAGCAGCAGCTGCCAAACCTGAAAACCATTTCAATTGCTCCTCTGCTGGGAGAAGCGATTCGAAGAATTCATCGGAATGAATCCGTCAGCTATCTGTTTGCCTGAAGCGAGAGAGGAAAGCGGTTTCAGCGACAGTATGAATCAGCAGTGTGAACAGAACCTGAATGTGAATGTTGAACATCAATATCAATGACTCAACCTGTTTTCACCTTCCTGCTTGAGTGTGAGGCTCTCAACAAATCCACCCTCCTCTTGGGAGGGTCGGCGAAGCCGGAGAGGGGAAATTGAACAGGGAGGTCTTCCCCCTCACCCT
Source organism: Planctomycetaceae bacterium (assembly GCA_020426065.1). GTDB lineage: Bacteria > Planctomycetota > Planctomycetia > Planctomycetales > Planctomycetaceae > Rubinisphaera. The sequence goes on from JAGQQT010000174.1 coordinate 6,472, forward strand.
GACCCTCTCCCCCGAAAGTAAGTCGAAGGGAAAGGGTGATCGTGATCCGGGGGAGAGGGGACGGAAAATGGAAGATCCCGTGGACTGAAATCGATTCCGCAGTCTGAATGATTGTGTTACCGCAATTTGAGAAAGGGCCATAGTGGCCTCCGTACCAGACAAAAATGAAAACAGGAAACTGACGCTGCTGGAAATGATCGTTCTGGCAGCTGCGGTAGTGATTGTCCTGGCCGGCATTCAGGCCGCCCGGGCAATTATTATTCCCTTTCTCCTGGCTCTGTTTATTGGCATTATCATTTCCGCCGTGCTGGACTGGCTTCGCCGCAGAGACATTCACACCGGCCTGGCGATCTTTCTGCTGATTTTTCTGCTGGTGATTTCTTCGCTGATCGGAATCTCGGTGGTCGTGACCTCGGTAAATGAACTCGTGGCCCGGCTGCCAGAATTAAGCACCGTCGTGCAGAAACAGGAAAAGGATCTGATCCACTGGCTGGAAGAACGGGGCATCACCACTTCCCTGCCACAGTTTCCGGAAGAGTCCTCATCACAGTCCCTGGAAATCTCGGTACCGGGACTGGTGCCGATGCCGGAAGGGAGTTCCCTACCAGTCACTACGGAATCGAAAATTCCGGAGGCTTCCTCCAGCAGTGTGCCGCCGGAGGCAACGACTTCTGTCTCTGTTTCCGAGCCTGTCGGCTCGGGGGAATTAGAAGGAGAAGCGGTCAGCTCCGAAGCCTTACCAGTGACAGAAGTTATGGAAGAGCCCCAGGTAACTCCTGATTCCTCAGTGGAACTCTCGCCGCCCTGGCCAGCTAATCCGTTTGGATTTCCGGGTTACATCTTCGGGCAGCAGAAGCATGTGATTGAGCTGCAGACAATTCGAAATGGAACATCGCAGCCACCGGCCAAGGAAGGTGTTCTGGGGGTCTTCACACCCATTCAGCTCATTCGGGCTTTCCTGGAAAGTGTGGTCAGCCTGATTAACTACACGTTGATCGTGATGCTGATGCTGCTTTTCCTGTTGCTGGAATGGTCCCGTTTCGGCAAGAAGCTGGAAGCAGTGCCCGGTGATTCACAGCGAATGATTGATCAGGTAACCGAAATCCTGGCTTCGGTGCGGCGTTACATGCTGATCAAGACCCTGGTCAGTCTGTTGACTGGGGTCCTGATCACGATCGCTCTGCTGCTGCTCGATACCGACTATGCTGCCCTGTGGGGGATCTTTGCGTTTCTGTTCAATTACATTCCGACAATTGGTTCGATGATTGCCGGTGTCGTTCCCGTGCTCTACGTGCTGGTTGATCAGGGGCCCTGGGCGGCAACGTATGTGGCCCTGGTGTTTCTGGTGGTCAACTTTCTGATCGGCAATCTGCTGGAACCCCGCATCATGGGGGAAGG
>JAGQQT010000175.1 GCA_020426065.1 Planctomycetaceae bacterium
GGACCACTTCTCCGGGAAAGATTCCCAGCCCGGCATGTTCGCCATCCTCATAGCTCACATCAAACAGTAATTGCAGGCCCAGGCAGATTCCCAGGAAAGGCTTGTCCGCAGCAATGTGCTCCCGGATTGCGTCGATAAAGCCGCTCTCACTCAAGTGCTGCATCGCATCCCGAAACGCTCCCACACCCGGCAAAACGAGGTGATTAGCGTGTTTCAACTCGTCCGGCTGCGTGCAGATTTTTGCTTCTGCCCCCACCCGCTCGAACCCTTTCGAGACGGATCGCAGATTTCCCATGCCGTAGTCAATGATATGGATCATAAGCCTGTTGAACTGAATGCGGTTGAAGAGACGGCTCCGTCCCCAGATCGGCTGCCACCTTACTGGAAAAATGAGGTTCCGTCGACAGAGCAGGGTCCCCGGCAGCCTAAATCCACAAGATTCTGACACTCAAAGTGCAGAAAAGCTCGGTGGAGGCAGCAGTCCCGGAACCGGTTCGCGGATTTCCACAGAAATCAGGGATCAGAGCGCTTCGACCTGATCGCGGATCCAGTTCAGATAGGGTTTTGAGCCAGCGTCGATATCCAGGGCGATAATCGCCGGACAATCGTAAGAATGGAGCTGTTCGATGCGTGTGATCAGGTCCCGGCCTCGTTCAGCCGTTGTTTTGGCAAGCAAAACTACTTCCTGGTCAACGGTCAGCTTCTCTTTCCAGACGTAGACCGATTCCATGCCGGGAATCAGGTTCACACAGGCTGCCAGTTCTTCCGCGACCAGCGTCGCGGCGATCTGCCGAGCCTCATCCAGGTTTCCGACGGTACAGTAAATCAATTGGCAGTCTGTGCGGGACATGGACTGCTGCTCATCCTGTCATAAGTTCGTGTCTGAATGCCAGCGATCCCACCTGCTGCTTCGCCTGTTTCCTTCAGCCGGATGGCCCGTGGTCCGGCGAAAGCAGGGCAAAGTGGAAATCAGACATGCATCGTCTTGCAGGTATGCTGGGATGACATGGCCTGAATCAGGCGTTCCGGATCGAGTGGTTTTGGGAACCAGGCTTCGATTCCTTCCTGAACCCCCAGCACTTCCGGAGACGTCCCGCTGACGGCAAAGACCTTGACGTCATCAAATCGCGAATCACTGCGGATTTTCTGGATGGTGGAGGGGCCATCGGCATTCGGCATTTTCATGTCGAGCAGCACATAATCTGGCAGGTCTCCCTGGGAGAGCAGATCCATCGCTTCCAGGCCATCACTGGCGGTCAGAACTTCAAAGCCCTGCATCCGCAACAGTCCTGAAAGGAGCGTACGTTCGTTTTCATCGTCATCGACAACCAGCAGTTTGGGAGCAGCGGAACTGGCCACCGTTTTCACTTGAGTACGGGCCTTTCCAATCGCTTCGTCCATTTTCTGCAGTTCAGAAACCACTCGTTGCATGGTGTCTTGTGCAGCCTGAGCCATGCCATGAGCAGTCTGCTTCTCGAACAGTTTCAGCCCGAGGTTGACCGCGTTGAGATGATTCCGCAGCTGGTGGCGATCCAGACCGGGTTCAGCAGTTTTACCCAGCTTTTCGAGTTCCTCAACTGAGATCGTCTCGGGACGCAGAATCGACACATCCCGGGGAGCATCAATCCCCAATTTGACGACCTTCCCCCGCACCTGGAGAATGCTGAGTTTGATGTCCAGATTCGGGAATACAATTTGCTGATCGGTACGACGGGATAGAACAAGCATGTTGAGCTTCCTTTCTCAAAAACCCGCATTGAAGAAAATTTGGCAAATTTCGTCACGTGATGTGAGGGAATACGCCATAATTCGGGAATTGATGTCCACCTCATCCTTGGAATCCGAGACTCAATCGGAGGGACATCAACATGATATTAACACCCTCAGTCAGCTTGGCAAGCACCTTTTTGTAAATTTGTCAAGGAACAAACAGAAATATTTGGAGCTGATCTGACCAGTTTTTTGGCCAAGTGCCGAATGTATTAATTCTGTGGATCATCGGGAGACGAGGATTCATCAATGCCTTGAGTCCAGGCAGAACTGAGAAGTTCCCGGGATGATTTCCAGTTAACTTTGAAAAGCGATGGTGGATTCAACAGAGTTCTGGGAATTCTGTGAGAATCGGTCTGTTCCCAGCCAGAACGATCCCTTATCACTAGATTGCCAGAGGCGGCTGATTGCTGTGGGTCTCAGCAAGCCGACTCTTGCCTTATGGTTACGGAAATCATTGTGGACCAGCTCCTTCAATCTCCCTCAGTTTATCTGACAAGTCTGTTTGTTCTGGGGATTACCGCTCAGTGGCTGGCCTGGCGATTTCGGGTTCCAGCGATTCTGTTGTTATTGGGGTTTGGCTTTGCCGCCAACAACTTTGTCGACCCCACGCAAATCATTGATTCGGAACTTTTATTTCCGCTCGTCTCACTTTCTGTGGCCGTCATCCTGTTTGATGGTGGACTGAGCCTGAGCTTCAGTGAACTCAAAACGTCCTCTCTGGTTGTCACACGACTCGTCACCGTCGGTTGCGCAATCAGCTGGATCCTCGGGACACTGGCTGCCCGGCTGGTGTTTGACAGCTGGTGGATTTCCTGTCTGGCCGGAGCAATCTATACCGTGACCGGGCCGACTGTGGTGGGACCGTTGTTACGCCATATCCGTCCCAACCCCAACATCAGTTCGATTGCGAAATGGGAAGGGATTGTCATCGACCCGATAGGAGCGTTGCTGGCAGTGCTTGTTTCCACGGCGATCGCCTCCAGTAACTTCATGCAGGCGACCTGGGAGATTGTGGTCAGTCTCTCGGCGGCACTGGCGATCAGCAGTGTGGTGGGAATTACCGTAGCGATGTGCCTGGTGTTCATGATTCGCAAGCACCTGATTCCCGATTACCTGCAGAATCCAATTGTGCTGATGAGTGTGCTGGCATCCTACACGGTCTCGAATCTGATGCTGCCTGAGTCTGGCCTGGGTACGGTGACCGTGCTGGGAATTGCCATGGCAAACCAGAAATCGATTTCGGTTTCTCATCTGATTGAGTTCAAGGAAAACCTGGGCGTTTTGCTCATCTCCGTCCTGTTTATTCTGATGGCATCCCGCTATGAATTTGCCACACTGCTGAAGCTGGGAACGCCGGCGGTTCTGTTTTTGTTGTTGATGATTTTTGTCGTGCGTCCGCTTTCGGTGGCAGTCTCAACCATCGGCACCAGTATCAACTGGAAGGAACGACTGTTTCTGGCTTTCCTGGCTCCACGGGGAATTGTGGCAGCGGCCGTTGCGAGTGTGTTTGCCCTGGAACTCCGTCACCTGGCTCATGAGGGGCACAGCAGTGTCACGAATCAGATGATTGGTGATCTTGATAAGCTGGTTCCGCTCACGTTTGTGGTCATTGTGGGAACGGTGGCATTCTATGGTCTTTTGGCCGGACCACTGGCACGCTATCTGAAAATCTCCGAACGAGACCCGCAGGGATTTCTGTTTGGCGGAGCCGATTATCTCGTGCGGAGCATTGCGGCTGCTCTGCAGAAAGAAGGGTTTCGGGTGCTGCTGGTCGACACCAACTACGACAACATTCGGGCGGCCCGCATGCAGAATCTTCCAGCCACCAATGCGAGCATCCTTTCTGACTTCGCCCGCGAGGAACTGGATCTGGCGGGAATCGGTCGCTTTGTGGCCATGACGGCCAACGATCAGGTGAACCGGCTGGCAACTCTGGAGTTCAAGGATGTCTTTGAAACTTCGGACCTTTTCCAGCTGAAGCCCGATGCCTCTGAAAAACATCGCAAGGCACCATCCCAGCAACTCAAGCGATCCCGCTACATCTTCAAGGGGGGAACAACACACCGCCTGCTCGATGATCTGGTGGAAAAGGGGTTTGTAGTGAAAACCACGAGGCTCACTCCAGAATTCCCCTACGCTTCCTTCCAGGAAAAATATGGTCCCGAAGCAGTGCTGATGTTTATTATCAGTGAAACCAGGAAACTGGAAATCTGCACGGATGAAACCACTGCCGAGCCTCCGGTGGGCGCGACTTTGATAGCGCTGGTTCCGAAGCTCGAAAAGAATGCAGGGACTTCCCCACCTGGCAGTTCCTCTTCAACCGAGACGCCATCTGTTTCGTAGGCAGGATCAAATTTGCTGGTCATACCGGTTTTAACGATTGGCGAGCGAAGTGGCTTGCGTTCAGGTTTCACCAGTCGTTAATCAGCTGGAGAAATTCCGGCGGTCTCATAGAAAAGCAGGCCAGGTCTGCATGCTGAAAGCAGACATACCGATACCAGTTCTAGTGTCGAGTATCACTCAAAAGGACTCTGCAGTACGAAGTGCTTGAGGCTTTGTCTGTGCCTGGAATTGGGGATGAGAATCACTGGCGCAAACAGTGGTACAACATCAGGGAGACTCAGGAGTTGTCTGGTCAACGCAATCTGACCTTTGAGCGGGATCGATTTCTGCTGGTTGTCATTGCGCTGGTCGGGCTGGGCGTGATGATGGTGTTTTCATCCACCGGGGCAACCCGGATGCTGGAACTGCGGGCCGATTTTCTTAATCGTCATCTCCAGTTTCTATGCCTGAGTGGTGGCCTGTTTACGATCATTCAACTGCTTCCGCTTCGATTGATTCTGCGATGGGGAGCCCTGGTTTATCTGCTGGTGCTCACATTGCTGATTCTGGTTCTGATCCCTGGGGTGGGTGCAGAAATCAATGGAGCACAACGCTGGTTCCGGTTTGGTTCGGTCTCGCTGCAGCCTTCGGAAATGATGAAGTTTGCGCTTCCTCTGATGCTGGCCAGTCTGCTGCATCGGAGTCGGAACTGGTCGCTGACCGGGCAATCTTTGTTTGCACTCCCCTGGCTGGCGGGAACGAGCCTCCTGATTCTGGTAGAGCCCGACCTGGGAACGGCCGTTCTTGTATTCCTGATTGGCTCGTTGTTTCTCTTTCTGGCGGGATGTCCTTTAAGGATATTTGGCTGGGGAGCGGTGGGAATGGTTCCGCTGGCCAGCACACTGGTCCTGCTGCGACCTTATCAGCTGAAACGGGTGATGGCCTATCTGGATGCGATCGGGAACTGGGAAAACGCTCAATACCAGGTGAAGCAGTCTCTGCTCTCACTGGGAGCGGGCGGATTATGGGGCACCGGTTTTGGTCAGGGCTTGCAGAAGTGGAGCTTTCTCCCGGAATCTCATACCGATTTCGTATTTGCGGTAGTGGGAGAAGAGTTGGGGCTGATTGGCAGCCTGGGTGTGGTCTTCCTGTGGCTGCTGCTGATGCACTTCGGGATTCAGCTTGTAGAACGGGTGCGGCACAACCGGATCGCGTTTGCACTGGCAGGCTCGCTGTTATTGGGAGTCCTGCTTCAGGCGGCCATTAATGTGAGCGTGGTAACGTCGCTGGTGCCACCCAAAGGGATATCGCATCCGTTTCTGAGTTACGGTGGCAGTAACCTGCTGGCAACACTGATCAGTCTGGCACTCGTAGTGAAGATCACGACTTCAACTGAGTTGGAGCCCCACCCGGAAGAGGTCGTTTCGCTGGAGTGATTCTAAGCCGGATCACTCATCGTCTTCTTCAAACTGGACTTCTACCAGTTTTTCCACTTCGCCACTGGAAGGAAACTCGCCAATGATGGTTTCCGCATCGGTATGCAGCCCCAGAACCGCTCGCGGCTGTCCGTTGTAATCGAGGTTGCGGAGATAGAGCCACTGCCCATCCCCAATTCTGCAGCGGGAAGCGAAGGCCGTTTCTGGCGAGAGAACCTGGCGGGCTTCAGTGATGGTGAGTGGATTCCAGTCCGCTGGCTGACCTGCCCGGGCAGGAGACCATTCCAGCAGGAGAATCTGACTGAAGCGGTGCTGGCCAGTCTGCTGGAAGTGCAGTTCATCCGAGTGGACAGAAAATGTGCCAGCTGCCTGCTCCACTGGAGTGGAAGGAAGTGAGAGCGGGACACAGTTGACAACGTGCCGCTGCTGTTTGAGCTGAAAGGCGCGAGTCGCCGAATCTTTGCGGGCTTTCCATTTTTCGGCCAGCGGCAAAGACCAGGTCATCTCCAGTGGAGTATTTTCTTCACAGGAGATCGTATCAGCCAGAATGGCCAGATGGTCATTGCGGGAGAGGTAAATCTGCCGATCCAGCGTCACCGGTCCGGCCTGGTTGCGCAGTTCGATAAAATCTCCCTCTTCCTCGTTGTACCAGCAGAGCGTGTTCCACTCGTCATTCAGGGTGATCGCTTCCCCGGCTACCCGGATGGAGGTGGCCCATTTTCCGGAAAAGACGGGCAGACCCAGGGCGGAGATCAGCAGTTCAACGGTTCCCTGTCCGGAGTTCAGGCAGATCTGGTCCGATCCGCAATACCAGTTGCTGCGGAGGTTGGCCAGATGCGCCCAGTCCGACTGCGCTGCCGCTGTCAGATCGGTTTTCAGGGAAGTCCGTTTGCGTCCGGATGAGGCAGCCTTCTTGAGTGGATGCCCCAGTGCCTGCCGTGTCTGCTCCACCCACAGTGGAACGGCTTTTCGCGTGCGGGCTGGCAGAGCCAGACTCAGAATTTCAGACCATTGCTCTGGTGAACTGCCTCCCAGCGGGCAGGTTCCCTGGGCAGTTGTAAAGCTGGCGAGCGTTTGGACAAGGCTTTCCCAGCGTGCCTGGGCTGACTTTTTGAGGAGCGGTTTGCCTGTGGGGCCGGCCAGATGCTGGCCTCGCACAAATGATCCAAGCCAGACCGCCAGGTTGGGGATCAGAGAACAATGCGGTAATCCATCCAGATCCGTGACCGCATCCAGTTCATCGGCGTAGCTGCGTCGGCCTGCGCGGAGCAGACGGCCAGCATGCTTCTGGTGCGGGAGCAGGAGTCCGAGCAGCAGACGGGCTTCCGCCAGGATCAGAACCCGCTCCAGGCTCGTATGTCGATCCGAATTGAGTGGAGCGTCTGCTTCGAAAATCGACTGGGCATAACTGTTGATCCGCAGGTACCAGCGGAGCCAGTCTTTGGATTTGAGATGAACATTTCCGATCAGGAACAGGCCCAGTTCCAGAATCAGCTGTGGGGCATTGCCAGGTACGGTGAAGCCCACGGGAGGAACTGCCAGATCCAGCGCGAGTTGATCGGCCATCAGCCTGCGAAAGGCCTTCAGGTTTTTGTGGGATAAAGTTTCTCTGCCGGTCAACTCAGCCTGCAGCAAAATTTCGAGAGCAGACTTCAATCCCTCAGCGTGCAGGGGAATCAGGGCAACACAACTCTGCAGGGATTTCAGATAGTCCCGCCGCTGTCTGTCCGCGCGTTTTCCTGCAAACAGGTCATTCTCCGAAAGCAGCTTGACGATTCCGGCATAATCCTCCGCTTTGAGGGCCGCTCGAATCTCTTTGCCGGTTCTGCCTTGCCAGGTGATCGATTCCAGCTCCTCCCAACCTTCCCCTCCAATGTTTTCAGCAGCAGGGGAGTACTCGGAAACGGGATGTCCGTTTGATGATTGCGTTTGCAGGCTGGTCATGGTGTATCGTCAAGATCATGAGGAGCATTGTGAACAGGTAAAGTCGTGAGAGACCAACTGCTTAACTGGTTTCTGTTTGCCGAGTGGTACGCCCGGAACGGCCAGTCTGGGGAACTTCAACGCCGCTCGGCTTGCCGAAGATCATGCGGCCGGCGCTGTTCTGCAGCACGCTGGTCACTTCGACATCAACCTCTTTACCGACCAGATCTTTACCCTGCTCACAGACCAGCATTGTTCCATCATCCAGGTAGCCAACTCCCTGTCCGTAGGATTCCCCTTCCTTGATGAGGGTAATCCGCACATGCTCTCCAGGGATGTATTTCGGTTTGAGAGCGTTGGCAACATCGTTCAGGTTGACAACATCCACATTCTGCAC
>JAGQQT010000176.1 GCA_020426065.1 Planctomycetaceae bacterium
TCAATTCCGGCAGCTTGCTCAAGACATCAAGCAGCATGACGGCCAGGCAATCAACTCCACTCACGTTGGCACCGTAGCGAGTGGCAACCGCATCGAGCCAGCCGCAGCGGCGGGGACGTCCGGTGACGGTTCCGTATTCGTTCCCTTCATCCCGGATGTGCTGGCCAATTTCGTTGTGCAGTTCAGTCGGGCAGGGGCCACCACCCACGCGGGTTGTGTAGGCTTTCACAATCCCGATCATGCGTGAGATGTAACGTTCAGGCACACCCGATCCGGAATGGATTCCAGCGCCGGAAGCATTGGAGGAAGTCACAAACGGGAATGTGCCATGATCGATATCGAGCAGGCTTCCCTGGGCTCCTTCGAACAACAAGCGACGGCCCGCTTTAATCTGTCGATGTAGAAACGCGGTGGTATCGGTGATGTTCTCCTGAAAATGCTTGCCATGCTCCACATACTGCTCGGTCAACTCGGCAGCGGAAAACGGTTTGTGTTCCGGATCAAGCGCGGACAGCAGCTGATTCTTGAAGGCAACAATTTCTTCCAGCTTTTTGGCCAGTACGGTGGGACGCAGCAGATCCCCCATCCGAATGGCGTGACTGCGGCCCGCTTTCTCACGATAGCAGAATCCGATGCCCCGCATCGTTGTGCCAATCGCGTCAGCGCCGCGCAGTTTTTCGTAGATGGCTTCTTCAGCCATGTGGTAAGGGAAAATCACGTGAGCCCGGTCGCTGATGAGCAGGTCTTTACCGATGCTCACTCCCTGGCTGGTCACGCCGGAGATTTCTTTGATCAGGGCTTCGGGGTTAATCACAACTCCGTTGGCGATGACGGAAGTGACCCCTGGGCGAAGCACGCCTGCCGGCAGCAGCGAGAGCTTGAAGGTCTTGCCGTCGAACTTCACGGTATGCCCGGCATTGTTTCCTCCCAGATACCGCACCACGATTTCGTGCTGATCTGTCAGAAGATCGACAATCTTGCCCTTGGCTTCATCTCCCCACTGCAATCCGATTACCGCTGTTGCCGACACAAAACCAATCCCAACTCTGAAGACAGCAAAAAATAAAAAACGTCGGCTGACACTCCAAGTGTCCATTCCGACGTCCGACACAATAGGATAACGGTCTGAGGGGGCCAACTCCAGCGAAGATCCCTTTCCTTCCGGTCCAAACGGGAATCAGTGCTGAATTTCGACTGATAAGATTCTGCTGACCCGAAAATGCTGAAACAGGGGCTATTCACTCAGGGGTATGGTCATATAATCAGGTGAATGGCCCGATTTTCAGTGGAAAATCGCGATTGACCTCAGCAACCACCTAATTAAGAGGAAGTACGCTGAATTGCATTCAGGTGAGGATTCAGAGAGATGAGTGAAGGCCCCGGATCAACTGCCAATGTGATTGCCGCTCTGGCAAGTTTCATTTACCCCGGACTGGGTCAACTGGCCCAGGGGAGGCTGCTGACAGCTTTGATTCACTTTGTGCTTGGATCTCTGCTGTGGCTGATCTGGATGGGATGGATCATGCACATCTGGTCATGCATCAGTGCCGCCAGATATCGCTCCTACGCCCCTCCTCAGGTTTACTGAACAGATTCGGCATTCACTCAGTTGTTGCCCGGCACAGTGTTAGTATTGCCCGGGACAGCGTTGTTATTGCCAGGGATTGTGCCCGGTGTTGCATTCAGATCGGTCGTGTCTCCTGGTACTGAAGCAGCGTCTGCAGGCTCTACTGGTTCTGAAGCGGGATCATACAGCAGTGGGCTGATGGGACGTCGCTCAGGGAATTTGTAGTACGCTGGGAACCGGCTGTCCTGCTGGCGGATCATGACCACCAGTCCGCTTTCCTGGCAGAGGAACAGGCGATCGGTCCGCTCATTTTGAGTGGCTACCGTGTAGGAATTTGCCGGAATGATTCCGATCACATCGCCGTGATCTTTTTCCAGAATGAGAATGTTATCAATCTGATCGGTCACAAACAGGTAATCCTGAGTTGCTGCCCGGAAATCAACAGCGCGTGACTGGGGGCCTTCCCAGATCTGGAAGCCGTTGTAGGCATCAATTGCGTTCATTCCGCCCGATTCTGGCAGTACGTAAACAACATCCGTATTCACGCCGCGAACATGTCCTTCAATCACATAAGGAGCCTTGCGGATGGGGAGTCCGGACAGAAATGACCAGCGGACCTGTCCATTTTTGGCGTTCAGGCAATAGAAGTTGAAATCCTCAGAAGCCAGGAAGAGATATTCCTTGTGGATGACCAGCGGAGCGGAGATCGGGGCATCCGTTTCGAACTGATACAACAGTTTGCGGGTATTGGCTCCGACTGTGTAGAGCGACCGGTCCAAACTGGCAAAGCTGACAGAGCGACCGTGGCTGATGGGGGGTGAGGTCACCTTCTGACCAGCTTTGTATCGCCAGACGCGTGTCGCCAGCGAATAATCCGGCAGCAGGCGTTCCTGATACAGGTCACCGATTTTTTTCAGATCGAAAGCATAAACACTTCCATCCAGGGTCCCGACATAAATCTGATGATCATCAGCGGTTGGGCCCGTCGAAGGCATGGCCGGCAGCGTGACCTGCCAGTGCATCCCACCCGTTTCCCGGTCCAGAGAGTAGAGGGTCAAACCAGACACAATCAGGACGTAACGATCATTGAATACAGGTGGGAAGGTAGCCTGATCCCCTCGACCAATCCGATTGACCCACAATTTCTGGCCGGTCTCAGCATCAAACATGTTGACCATACCGGTGGTGGTCACGGTCACGATGGCCCGTTCATCGATTGCGAACTGGGAAATCTTGTCCCGACTGGTATCCATTGTGGCCTGGCTGACCCAGCCCACTTCCAGTCCGTAACGGTTCAGCAGCCGATCGCTGGGGATCGGGTTATCTCCGGGCCTTTGTGCGAAAGCGGTGGTAACCCAGCCGGTCAGAACCAGCGTCAGTCCGGTGAAAACCGTTATCATCCGCACCATCGTCATACTCCAAACAGAATTGCAGCCGTTATGTGAGAGAAAAGATCATCTGGAAATGATCGAAATCTATTAATGCAAAGCACTTTAATCACCATCGTCGCTCAGTCAGTCTAACCTCACCGAAACACTGGATTCCAGCTTTTGTTCAACGGAATTGGACTGGTTCATGCATTTTTCCCGACACAACAAGTTTATCCGGACATCTGGTGATCAAATTTGAAGTGAAGACCTGTTCTTTCCCGGAAACTTTGCAGGTTAAGTCGAATGTGCTGTCCTGACCGAAATATTGTTGTTTCCGATCCGTCTGACTGCATAATAGTGAGATGCGTTTCGGGAATATTGTGCCGAGACTAAATATGGGCCTTCGTCGAGAATTCTCCCTTCGCGAAGTATGAATTTGATGGTTCACTCCACCCTGTGTAATTTGAGCAGACTGCTTTGCTGCGTGTTCGTCTGTGCGCAGGCTCACTCTGCGCATGCAGATCTGGTCAAATTGAAAAACGGCGGAGAAATTCGCGGCAAGCTGGTCACCACTGCCGCCGAACAGTCCCGCTCTGTGAGCGTGCGGACGATGTCCGGCGCGATTGTGACGGTTTCCACACTGGATGTGGAATTCCAGGCTAAACGTCCGCTGACGTTTGAAGAATACGAACTCCGCGCCCGGCTTGTTCCCGAGACAATTGAAGATCATTGGGAATTGTCCGAATGGTGTCGGGAAAATCATCTCAGCCGACAACGGGAAGCTCATCTGGAGCAAATGATTGTTCTGGACCCTGAACATGAAATCGCTCATCGGGCACTGGGACACATTCAGCGGGATGGTGTCTGGACAACTCTGGATGATCACATGACCCGCCAGGGTTATGTCAAATATCGTGGACGATACATCACCCCCGAAGAGAAACAGCTGCTTGAACAGTCGCGGGAAGAACGGGACCAGCAACGGAACTGGCTGGCTCAGGTCAATCTGTGGACAGACTGGCTGGAAGGTCGGCGGGATGATCAACGTCAGCAGGCTTTGCAGCACTTTAAGGAAATCAACGATCCCTCCGCCATACCCGCCCTGCAGCGTTATCTGGCGGAGCGTCCGGAAAGGAACTACCGGGAATTGTTTCTTGAGGTTGTGGGAAGTATTCGCGGTCAGGCTGCCACTGCGGCTCTGGTAAAAATGGCTGTCTATGACGGAGACTCAGGGATCCGTCACAAGGCACTCACTTCCATCGGACCAGGGCAATCCGATTATGCGGTTGCCGAGTTCATCAACCATCTGCATGCAGATGAAAATATTGTCGTCCGGCGTGCAGCCTCTGGGCTCAAGGAGCTTGGAGGACAGAAAGCGATTCCCCAGTTGATCGAAGCTCTGGTTACCAATCATGCATACCGGGTGCAGGTTCCCAATCCGACAGTGGGGGTTTCCCTGGGGACTTCTGGGCTGGCCAATTCCTCCTCCTCAATTCCGGTTCTTCCTCCCGACCTGCAGGCAGGTGTGATGACCGGAATGATTCCGCCTGAAAATATCCACCTCCCCCGCTCGAACCGATCGTTCCACTGGCAGACCGTGAGAATTGATCAGAAAAACCCCGAAGTGCTTGAGGCCTTGCGGGAACTGACGGATGCGGATTTCGGATTCGATGAGCGGACCTGGCGTCTCTGGTGGCTTTCCCAGAACTCCTGATACTTTCTTCCGCTGATCCTTGCACGCCTTGCTGCAAAGTTGATTTGCAGCCCGCTCTGGACATCGTCATATTGCCTTGAGGAAGTCAGTTACTGACAGTCCTCCCTGCTCAAAACAAAGACTGCTGTGGAAAGGCGTTCCGTTGAAAACAATCGTGCTGGCGAGCAGAAATGCCAAAAAAGCTGCGGAAATTGAAGGCTTGCTGAAGCATCTTCAGGTGCAGGTTCGTCCGGTCAGTGAGTTCCCTGCGGCAACCGAAGTTGAGGAAGACGGGAAGACCTTTGGAGAAAATGCAGCCAAGAAAGCGGTTCAGGTCGCACGTGAAACCGGTTTATGGGCTATTGGGGAAGACAGTGGTTTATGTGTGGATGCGTTGCAGGGGGCGCCAGGGATTTACTCCGCTCGATTCAGCGGCCCAGAGGCGACTGACCAGTCCAATAACGCCCTGCTGATTGAAAAACTGACCGGAGTCCCGGATCCGAAACGGACTGCCCATTATGTCTGTCACGTGACGCTGGCCGATCCTCAGGGCAACATTCTGATTGATGCAGAGCGGACTTGCGGAGGACGAATTGTCGCCGAAGGACGTGGGCAGAACGGTTTTGGCTATGACCCTCATTTTCTGATACCGGAATACGGCCGGACATTTGGGGAATTGCCTCCGATTGTCAAGAAATGTCTCAGTCATCGCGCCCGGGCGATGTCGGAGTTTGCCGAGAAACTGGAGCGGTTGCTGGGCTCGCAGAATTGAAAATGAACCCGTCTGTGCAATTTGCAAAGCTCATCAGCCCGCGGTTACAATGTGGCTGAGACTTTGCCGGTTTTGCGTCAACCTGAGGAACGTTGATGCTGACCACTTTCAATTCTTCCTGCGGGCAGTTCTGTCTTCACAGATTTCAGGTGATTTCGTGCCGTATTTACGTGTCGTACAAGGGGGACGTCCAGGCGAACTGCACGATCTGACCGACGAACGTATTGTGCTCGGACGACACCCCAGTTGTGAGGTTGTGCTCGATAACGCTGCCATCAGCCGCCAGCATGCAAGGCTCATCAGGCAGGGGCAGAAGTTCATTCTGGAGGATCTCGGCAGTCGAAACGGAACCTTCGTTAACGGGAAGGCAGTTTCCGGATCCTCTCCCATTTCGAATCGGGACCGGATTCGGATTTGCGATATCGTGCTGGAATATCTCGATGACCTGCCCGTCATTGATGCCACAGTGGCTGAGGGTTTGCGTTATCACGATTTACAACGGCTTGAACCCGGCGGCCTGGCCACAATCGAACACGAGTCCGACTTTCAGGATCTCGAATCCTCATCGTCAATCATTACTTCCCTGAATGCCAGCACCATTGGCAACAGGTTTGATGTCCGCCCTGAAGTGAAGCTGCGGGCCATTGTCGAAATGACCAGCCAGTTCAGCGGGGCGGTGGATGTCAAAGAGGTCATGAACAAGACCCTGGAATGCCTCTTCCGGATTTTCCCTCAATCCCAGATGGGGCTGCTGCTGCTCCGAAATCCGAAGAGCGATCAGCTTGAAGTGCGGGCAGCCCGCAGTCGGCATGGAGAGGAATCGACCAACCAGAAGACCAGCTCAACGATTATCCGCCGGGCATTGGAAACGGATGCAGCAATTCTCAGTGAGGACATGGGCGATGATACGCGGTTTCGGGACAGTGAATCCGCTTCACAGCTCGAAATTCGCTCATTGATGTGTTCACCACTATCCGGTGGAGAAGGAGGTTCTTTCGGTGCGATTCAACTGACATCAAAAGATCTGAAAAATCCGTTCAACCAGGATGATCTGGATCTGTTTGCCAGTGTAGCTGCACAGGCAGCGCTGGCCATTGAAAACGCTCATCTCAATGCCGAAGTGATTTCCCGTCGGGAAATGGAGCGGGATCTGGAAGTGGCCACTCAGATTCAGCTGGGCTTTCTGCCAAACCGGAAACCATCATTCCTGGGGTTTGAGTTCTCGCACTTCTACCAGGCTGCCCAGCAGGTGGGTGGAGATTATTTTGATTATGTCCGCCTGCCGGATGGTCGGCTCGCGATTGTTGTGGGAGATGTTTCCGGCAAAGGCGTTCCGGCCGCATTGCTGATGGCTCGACTCTGTTCAGCCGTCCGTTATCACCTGGTAGCACAAAAGGATGTCGGACAGGCGATGACCGAGCTGAATCGGGAACTGCTTTCCAACAGCCTTGGCTTCCGCTTCATCACGCTCGTCATGGTAATCCTCGAACCCGGCAAGAAATCCTTCGTCATTGCCAATGCCGGTCATCTGCCCCCCCTCATGTTCACAAAAGATTCCAGCCAGTACGTGGAAGGGAGCTTTTCAGGTTTGCCCCTGGGAGTGGGTGGGGATTGCGATTACGAGGCGAAAACGATCGACATTTCTCCCGGCACATCACTGCTGCTTTATACCGACGGGATCACCGAAACGGAGAACGATGAGGGTGATCTGTTTGGTCGTGAGCGTCTGCTCAAATCACGTCCGAATGGAAATTTCTCCACCGAGGATCTGGTCAATCAAACCCTGCAGCAGACGATCGAATTCGGGGGAGATCAACCGCAACGTGATGACCGCTGTGTTGTTGCCATCAAGTATGTGGGATAACTGTCATCACAACGTATCCCCGCAACCCGGAAGGCCTGCTCCGTGGATGATTTGATCAATCCTCTGCAATTGCATGACACTTACATGCGTCTGGCTCTTGAGGAAGCACGCGCTGCGGCCGAAGAAGGGGAAGTGCCCGTAGGAGCGGTGATTGTGCATGAAGGCCACGTCATTGCCGCTGCGCATAATCAGCGGGAAATGCTGAAAGACCCGACCGCTCATGCCGAAATGATTGCCATGACCCAGGCTGCAGAAGCACTGGGGGACTGGCGTCTGGAAGGCTGTGCATTGTACGTGACCCTGGAACCGTGCCCGATGTGTGCAGGAGCAGTGGTCCAGGCCCGAATCCCGCTGGTCATCTACGGCACCGATGATCCCAAAGCCGGAGCCTGCCAGAGTTTGTATCAGATTACCGCTGATCCCCGGCTCAATCATCGAGCGGCTGTGCTGGGGGGTGTTCTGGCTGAGGAATCCAGACATCTGCTGCAGAGCTTCTTTCGACATCAGCGTTCTCAAGGGAAAAAATGACCGGAACAAACGGTTGTTCTGACCAGTTGTGCGCTGGATTCAGGTCCTAC
>JAGQQT010000177.1 GCA_020426065.1 Planctomycetaceae bacterium
CCCTTCGCTGCATCCCCGCTGCAACGAAATGGAACAACTCCACATCGGACATGTCACCGAAGAAGCCCGTCCCCGTTTTCAGGATCTCATTTCAATCCTGGGTGCCTGTGGCACAAGTCGCAGTTTGTGGCTGAATTCGATCGGCCAGTTCTGCATCAATATCGGGTGGGCATTTCTGATTACCTGGCTGCCAACCTATCTGAAAGAATCGCATGGAATGGAAGGCAGCCAGGGAGCGTTGATCGTGACGATCATTCTGGCGATGGGAATGATTGGTCAGCCGATTGGCGGTTGGGCAACGGACCAGTCTGTGAAACAGTTCGGCCTGCGATTTGGGCGCGTGCTGCCGATTTGTCTGGCCAGCCTGGTGGCATCCTGTGCGTATCTGTGTTGTTCGCTGGTGGATTCGCTCTGGGTGATCGTGGTCTGCTGTGCGGTTGTTTCTTTGATGACCGATATCGGAAATCCTTCTACCTGGGCCTTCATGCAGGATGTCGGCGGACGGCATACGGGAGCGGTGTTCGGCTGGGGGAACATGTGGGGTAACCTGGGAGCAGCCACCAGTTCGATGATGGTTCCCTACCTGATGGAATACGGCCAGAAAAGTGGCTCGGGTTACAGCCTGGTGTTTTATGCCTGTGCGGGAGCATTCCTGCTTTCCGGACTGCTCGCCCTGGGAATGGATGCAACGAAGCCACTGGAACGTAAGCGAATTGTTACTGGTCCGGCAGGATCCGGCGAAACACTCTGAGCCAGTTTTCACTGAAGATCTTCGTGATGTCCGCATCGCTGTAGCCGCGATCGGCCAGGAGCTCCCCAACCTTTTGCAGGTCGGCAATTGTCTTCAGGTCTGTTGGTGTCTGTTCGGTGCCGTAGCCGCCATCGAGATCGGTGCCAATTGCTGCGTGGTTGGCATTCCCCGCCATCTGGCAGACATAGTCAATGTGATCCACCACGGCAGACATTGTCAGCTGATCGGGCCTGGTCTTTCCGATAATCCATCCGGTTTGCAGCATCCAGGCATCGCAGGCCGTTCCAATGACACCATCTCTCTCGATGACGGTTTTCATCTGCTCATCGGAAATCTGGCGTTGATTGGGAACGAGTGTGCGGCTGTTGTGATGGCTGGCCCAGAGTGTGCCTCCAAACAGATCAAACGCCTCGGCCATGCTGCGATCAGACAGATGGGTGACGTCCAGCCCCATCTTGAGACGCTCCATTTCCTGCAGCAGCTGACGTCCATCAGCAGTGATTGGCCCTTCAACAGCCGTACCGGCTGCATAATGGCTGTGGCCGTAATGAGCAGGACCGATGGCCCGCAGGCCTGCCTGATAGAACACTTCCAGCATGGAAGGCTCGGGAATCGGGTCCGCTCCTTCCATCGAAAGAATAATCCCGATGGGCGATTTTGAATCCTGGCCCTCCGGCTGGTTTTGCCAGTGCGATTCCAGATCAGCGGCAGTGTGGATCAGGCGGATTTCACCCTGCCTTTCCCAGAAGTCATAACAGGCAAGCTGTGCATGAGCAGCGGCATAGGATCCGATGCGGGTGTTGTAATCAATTTCCGTCCGCAGATACTTCTGCTTCCGCTGATGTTCCGGTCCACTGCGTGCCAGCAATGTTCCCAGGCAGAGATGAATTCCCGCAGCTCGCATTTCCGGAAATGTGGTCGTGGCCAGGCCGCGGTACGAAACATCGTTCATACCAATTTCCGCTCGATTCATCTCGTCCAGGGAGAGAGAAAGATCCCGGTCATGCGCAGCGGCATTCCAGGCCAGATCCAGGTGTCCATCAATCAGGATGTGCATGGCTTCAATCAGAACAGGGAGGTCAGGGGATGGGAGTCTTCCAGCAGATAGTAAGGGCGGTTGAGTTTATCGTAAGCGAGGAGATCATTCATTCCCATGGCCTGATAAACCGTGTGGGTGATGTCAGCGGGGGAAACAGGCTGATCGTCCGGATATTCTCCGAGGCGATCGCTCGATCCATATTTTTGTCCCCCCTGAATTCCTCCTCCCGCCAGGACAACAGTCTGGCAGTAGGTCCAGTGATCTCGGCCCGCTCCGTAAACTCCGCCCGAACGGGGATCGCCCACTTTGGGTTTGCGTCCCATCTCACTGGAAACCATAACGAGGGTTTCGTCGAGCAGGCCCCGTTCCGAAAGGTCTTCAAGGAGAGCCGAATAGCAGCGGTCGAATTCCGGGAGCAGATCTTCTGCCAGACATTTGAAGTTATTGCCATGCGTATCCCAGCTGCCTGCACTGCGACACTTTTTGGCGAGCCTCTCACTGTCCCCTTTCCAGAAGACCGTAATAAACGGAACGCCCGCTTCCACCAGTCGGCGGGCCACCAGCAGACTCATGCCATTGACGGTCTGACCGTATCGTTCGCGGGTTTCGGGACTCTCCTGGGACAGATCAAATGCCGAGGTCGATTGTGAGGAGAGCAGCAGCGAAACGGCACGCTGCTGATGTTCATCCAGGACTGCTACGTTCGCCATATTTTCAAATTGACGGGTGGCTGAGTTCACCTGCGAGAGCAGTGAAAAACGATCTGTCAGGCGATCCGGAGTAATGCCCCCTTCCAGCACCAGGGCCGGTGCCTGAAACTTGAGCGGCTCTTCATTACTGCCATTGATGTACATCGGATCGTGCTCAACACCAATCCGGGCGGCAAACTGTCCGGGACGAGTGTAAGGAGCAGGGCTGGGCATGTGCGGCAGCGTGATCGCATTCGGCAGACTGGGATGCTGTGGTCTGCGGGATGCGATCACCGATCCCATGAACGGCCAGTCCTCCTTCTGGGGACGGCGATTATTCCCCAGGGTCACAAAGGACTGATCGGGCACATGTCCTGTCAGGTTGTGATAATAGCCTGCGTGATGATCGTTCGTGTTGACCGTCCCATCCACCGAATGAATCAGCGCCAGATGGTGGGCCTGACGGGCGGTGAGCGGGAGATGTTCGGAAAGCGTGATTCCAGGGGCCGAGGTTTCAATCGCTTCGAAGGGGCCTCTATACTCCAGTGGAGCCTTCGGTTTCATGTCCCACAGATCAAGATGGGATGACCCGCCGCACAGAAAGAACAGGATGGTTGATTTCGCTTTGGGCTTGAGGGGAGCAGGTGTGGATGCCGCCTGAACGGGAGCCGGTCTGCCAAAAGAAAATCCTGCAAAACCAAGACCGGAAGCTACCAGAAATCGTCGTCGTAACATGACCCTTGGCCCTCTTCTGGTTAGGAATGGTTCACGTCCCTGGAATGGTAAGTGGACCAGTTCTACTCTCGGGTTGATCTTGGCTTCCCCTGCCCGACATTGCAAGAGAAGAACAGGTTGTAGTCAAGGCGCAGCCGCTGACTCGTCTTCTGGCAGAGGAACGTTCTTGTCCGTCAGAATTTTCAGTAACGCTTCATGGCTTGTCTGACTGCCGTCGATCCAGGCTGTCAGCAGACTCGGCTCCGTACTGATTTTCGCTCGTACTACTCCCGGGACCTTGGCGATATAACTGTAAACAGCAAAACGGCAGGCCTTGCAGTCGAGCGGATTGATCGGGATTTCAATGCGGGTGAACTGCTCTTCGGAGAACTCCGCAGCGGGAAGCAATTCAAACGTATTGCGACTCGACTGGCTGATCAGCTCTTTCAGTTTCTGCTCTGTTTTCTCGGCAGGGATGGGGAGGTTTTTTTGAAGTTGCTCCTGCTCCTGAGGAGCAAACAGTTCCAGTGGTTCGTATGTGAGCGTGATGTGATCCCCGCTCTGATTCAGCTGGTAATCCGAAATTGCAGGAATCATCTGCAGGATCTGCTTCAGGTCCGCTTCCCGTTCCGGATGACTGATCCCGTACAGCTGAAACGTGCTGGACTGCTCTTCTGCCCGGACAACGGCAGGCAGCATCAGAGCCGTGAAGGTGATGCCGCAAAACAGAATTCGCCACCAATGAATCATTACCTTATCCTCAACATGGAAGAAGGGAATTCCGACTATCGCGTCTGGAACAGCTCGCTCTGCACAAGCTCATGAATGAGTGTTCGCAATCCGCCTCCCTGACTTTCAACCCGGGCAACGATCTCTCGAACAGCTGCCCGATCCCGATAACGGATTTCCCGTCCTGTGCTGTAAACCGCAAATTGTCGGGCCATATTCGTCAGCAGCAGATGGGAGTCTGCTGCAGCCAGCTGCTGGAACTCGCAAATATCCTGAAACTGCTGGCCGTCAGGCAGAGTGCCTGCCGGATCCACCTGCGGCCCGAGCTTGAAGGAAATGTGAATGAAAGGATCAATCGAGCCCCGCTCTGCAGAATCCCCTTCACCAATGGAACGATAGCGGGCTCTCTGTCCGCCAATGACATCAAAGGATTCCAGGGCAAATCCGGGAGGATCGAGCTTGGCATGACATGCTGCACAGGCGACATGATCCCGATGCAACGCGAGTTGTTCGCGAATGGTCGTCGCTCCCCGCACGTCAGGCTCCACCGCTGGCACATCGGGAGGTGGAGGATCGGCTGGTTGGCCCAGTAGTCGATCCAGCACAAACGCTCCCCGTGGAACGGGGGAAGTGGTGGTGCCGTTGGCCGTGATTTTCAGAATCGCGGCCTGGGTCAGAAAAGGTCCACGTGGATGATCGGGTGGTAATGCGACACGACGAATCTGTGGACCACTCACACCTTCAATTCCATAGTGGACCGCCAGCTTTTCATTCAGCATTGCGAAGTCGGACTTGACCAGATAACTCGCATCCAGATTCTGCTCAATCAGTTCCCGGAAATACGCCTCCGTTTCCAGAACCATCGAATCCTGAAGATAGGTGCTGAACTCGGGATACAGTTTTTTATCCGGATCAGTCGCAGCAATTTCACGCAGCTTCAGCCATTGACCGCAAAAATCTTTGACGAAGCGGTTCGAGTGGGGATCTTGCAGTAAGCGTTCAATCTGCTGAGGCAGCACGTCCGGATTACTCAGTTTTCTTTCCGCTGCGAGTTGCATCAATTCCTGATCGGGCATCGAATTCCAGAGAAAGTACGAGAGCCGACAGGCCAGAGCATGGTCATCCAGTTTTCCGTCTGGCTCAACATGATAGAGGAAATCCGGAGAGCACAACGCCGCTCGATAGACCCAGCGCATGGCCAGTTCAAAGCAGTCTCCCGCAGCCAGCCGATTCTGGACCTGAGCGGCATAGGAATCGAGCATCTCCTCTGAAACGGGACGCCGGAATGCAATCGGCAGAAACTGACTGAGCAGTCGGCGGGCATCTTCCAGAGGTTGATCAGTCTGCACGGTCCAATAACCGGGGAAGGGATCCGAGTGGTTTTTGGCACCGCTCATCACCTGCTTGTGGATCGTTCTGCGTGGATAGCTCAGCTCTTTGGCTTTGGGATCGAATGGTTTCAGCGGGAGGTCAGCAAACAGAATTCGATGAGCATGCGGTGGCCATTCTTCAAAAATCGGCCCTTCAATTTTGAACCAGTCACAGGCAATTCCCGGTCCCGTGAATGAGTACAGGTTTCGTTTGTACTGATGATAAATATGAACCGGTGCCAGCGAGGCCACATTGAATCCGATGGACTCTCCCGGATTCAGCCAGTGCACAAACTCGTGCTCCTGCGACTCAATCGAGGGAGCATCGTAGTAGCCAATCACATAACTGGGATGATCCTGCCCCAGTCCATGACCCTGCAACTGCTTCACAGAAAGCCGCATCGCTTCCACGCCGCGTGACGGTTTGACTTCTCCTTTGTCCCAGGTGTAACTCCAGAGAGACGTCTTGATGCGATACCTGCCGGGATAAATGGCGGCGAAGCCTTGCGTCCAGGGGAGGAAGGATTCGTCTTCATGCCGAAACACACCGACTGCACTCTCGGTCTCAAACATGCCGAACCGCTCGTGGAGCCCCTGATCAATATGCTGACGACCATCAACGGGAATGAAATCCGGGTCTGGTTTTTTATCTTTCAGAAAGACCGCACCTCCATTCGACTGGATCAGGAGTCGGACATAATACTGGCTGGCCAGAGAGACCTTGTGCTGCTGAAAAGTCGGGGCCTCCGGCTGAGTGGCAATGGCGTAATCGAGAGCCAGATCTGCCGCTTCCAGATAACGGGCCAGATTGACATGTGAGATGCTGAGGGCATCGCTGTTTTTGTCATAGCCATTCACGGAGTTGTCTGCAGGCAGTCTGTCCCGCAATTGCAGGCCAGGCATTTCGAACAGATCCCGGACGGTATTTTCATATTCCACCCGGGTGAGCCTGCGAGTGGGAGTTCGAGCTTCGTCCGGATACTGAAGTTGCTCCGCTCGAATCAGAAAAGCGTCCAGCTCAGTAAGCACATTCTGAAGTTCTGCCTTTGCAGGACGCTCCTGACCGGGGGGAGGCATTTTACCGGATTCAATCCGGTCATGGATTTTGAGAAATGTCCGAAACTGATCATCCTGCATTTTGAGCCCGGACAGATCCAAACCTCCCTCCTTGGAATCTGCGTTGTGACATTCAAGACAGTGCTTTTGGAAAAAAGGTTGAATGTCTGCAGAAACCGGGAGCGAGATCAGAAGTGGAAAGATGACCGGGAGAATGATTCTGAGGAACGCCATGGCCCACCGCTCATAAGGAGAGTCAACTGTGGTTGTGACTGCGTGGAGATAATCAGGAAGGAACGATCAGGACATTTCCAGCCCGGTAATCGTACTGCGTCCTGTTGAGAAGGTGTCCGTTTCAATGCCCAGCCCCTGGAGCATCGAAACATACAGATTGGACAGGGGATAGTTGTTTTCGTTGTCAAACTTGAGATGCTGTCCATGCCGGAAACCACCACCCGCCAGCAGGACCGGGAGGTTTTTGTTGGTATGCGAATTGGCACTCCCCATGCAGGTTCCATAAAGCACCTGAGTCTGATCGAGCAATGATCCGGCCCCTTCCGCCGACTCACTCAAATCGGTGAGGAAATCATTGAGAGCATCAAACTGACGTTCTTCATGCCCGCGCAGTTCATCAATCACTTCAGGTCGATGTCCGTGATGAGTGATCTGATGGATGACAGTGGTATCAATGAAAAAGCTGATGAAGCGCGTGGAATCGGTTTCCAGGGCCAGCTTGATCAGATCAAACATCAGTTTCGTCTGAGCAACGAACTGACGGGAATCGGTGATATCCTGCGGTGGAGGGACATCGACTTCGGGTTTGGGACGATACTGCCACTGCTCGGCACTGGCGAGCCGCTGCTCGAGATCGCGCACGGCGGTGAAGTACTGATCGACCCGCTGCTGATCACTTTTGGGCAGAGTCCGATTCAGGCGGCGGGATTGATCTCCCACAAAATCGAGCAGGCTCCGCCCCTGTTTCAACGCCTCAACGCTGGCTTCCGTTTCTGCCGGGTTTCCCTGGACAAACAGTTTCTGGAACAGTTGACTGGGGCGGGATTCCGAGGGGATGGGGGCCCCGTTGCTCGTGAAACTGAGCGTGGCATTTCCCGAGGTGTTGCACAACGTGAGCGAGGAGAAGCGTGTCTGATCTCCCAGACGTTCGGCGGCGTACTGATCGAGCGAAATCCCGTTCTTGAATCCACCACGCGCCGGATGAGGGGTTCCGGTCAGAAAGCATTTCTCAGCGGCATGCGCCCCATCCACACCAGGGAGACTGACTCCAGAAAAGACGGTCATCTGTTTGCGATGCCTGGCCAGTCGCTGCAGATAGGGAGTCTGTTCGTAATCCGTTCCGGCCGTTTCCGGAAAAAAGAACTGGGGGATGATCCCCTGGTTGGTTTCGATCGCCACCATGCGTCGGGGAGAAGATTGCGATTCCTCTGCTCCTCGGGCAGAACT
>JAGQQT010000178.1 GCA_020426065.1 Planctomycetaceae bacterium
ACGGCAGTGACAACTTGAATTCTTCTCTTGAGTTGCCCACTTTGAGCGGCTGTTTTTCCAGGAGCGGGAGATTCAGATAGGAAACAGTGGCTTCGTAATCACCCGGCAGCAACTTGCAGTCGACCCGACCACTGCCGTCTGTCCACAGTGTTCCTGCATACTGTCCGTCCCTGGTCAGCTCGATTCGAACATGAGGGACACCATCAAGCACACTCTTATCTTTCTGCAATGCATGAAAAGTGCAGGACGTGGCTGCTGATCCGTGGCTGGCGAGGGAATAGAGTTCTTCAAGTCGACTCAGGTTGGGTGCACAGAACAGCTCTACGGTATTGCGGAACTGTTCTCCTTTTTTCAAAACCAGATCCGGCTGACGGCTTCCGGAACCATAACGAATGATCGTGTAGCGACTGTCGCTGCGGGAGGTCAGTTCCTTACCTGGAGAAGCCACTCCATAACACTGCTGCCAGTAAACATCATCAACATAGACGAGTGGAGATTTTCCATTCGGTGAGCGACGGGCATCTTCTTTACCGCTGTCATATCGGATGTCATCGCTGAGGTTGATTTCCACCTCACCGGGATTGGGGTTGAAATAGGTCTGTTCGATGATCAGGTTCGAGGCCCCCGCTTCAAGCCGGTAGACAACTTCCAGAGCGGCGCGGCCTTCGGTGGCAGCCGCATTGACCACAACCTCCAACGCCTGGGGATGACTGGCCTGAGTCGACTCATTAATTACAACGGGGTTTTCTGCTGCATCGCGAGCAGACCAGCTGCGGAAAGCATATACCCGACTGCCGGGATAGTAGCAGCTTAACTGATCGCTCTGAGCATCCAGCTGTGTCAGATCGATCAGGCAGCCCCCGATTTCCCGCACGGTCATATTGGCGTTTCGCGTAGCAAGCGGCTGGGCAATCACGGCCGTCACCAGACCATTTGATAATACGAGATCACCATCAATCGCATCGACCTCTTTCCCCTGCGGCATCACCTGATCGCGATTTTTTTCATTGATGACCTGCAGGGTGACTGGCTCAGCAGCAGAAGCTGAGGGGAGGATAAACAGCAGCGCCAGAAGAAAGCTGAAGGAAGCCATTCGCATCGCTGGGATCTTTCCTGTCTGGAGGGATTGCAGTGTTGGCGGAATCGACTCAGGTTGAGTCGGGCAGGGAGGTCGTGTTACTCCGCCGGATCAGTCATTCATTTCTATCAGGTTTGAGACAGATCAGCAACCATTAATGCGAAATCTGGGCCACAGTACGGCAGACCTGCATGCTTGTGCGGGAACAAGGAAGTCCAGAATTTTTTCAGTACAGAAATATCGAGCTGGCCTGACAAACCGGAAACAGCGAAGATGCTGCAGACAGGCTACCTGATTGCTTCACGGGGGGCATAAGGAGATCCAAGTTACGTGAAACTGCTTGAACTGCTAAAGTTTATGGTTCAGGCTAAACGACGACAGGCACGAAAAGTCAGGACATTGAATTGGCTGATTATCATTCCTCATCGAAACCTCATGAGCGAACTCGACGGGATCATTCCTCGGAGACTGCCGAGGATTACGTCGAAGCGATCGACGACATTCTGAAAGCAAGTGGAGTCTGTCGCCTTTGCGATCTGGCAGAAAAATTTGGAGTGAGTAATGTCACCGTGCATCGGATTATAGAACGCCTGACGAATGAGGGGCTGGTGAAAACGGAACCCTATAAGCCATTGTATCTGACACGAACCGGTCAGAAGCTGGCAGACAAGTGTCGACGTCAGCACAAAATCGTTTATGAGTTTCTGTTGTCACTCGGAATTGATCCGCAGACCGCAGCCATTGATGCGGAAGGGATTGAACATCACGTCAGTCCGGCCACGCTCGCCTGTTTTGAGCAGTTCACGAAATCTCGGCAGCAATAGCACCGGATTCTTACTTCCGTATAATCTGGTCCTCCATCAGTTTCCGGCACTCTTCCATGCTCTGTGTCCATGCTCCCTGTTCAGCATCCCGGATAATCGCCAGCAGGTAATTGGCCTCACGATCTGCAATTTCCTGAGTCTGTTTCAACTGTTCAATATCCTGTCTGCAGTTCTTCAATCGAACCAGATCCTGTTGATTGCACACGGCATACAGGGCCTTGGCGTATTCGTAAGTAGCCGGCCCAACCTGCGGATAGCCGCAGCCGATTAAGAACAGCAACAGACAGAGGGTCAGGCGAAATTCACATTCTTTCATTAGAACTCTCCAATGACCTCACCTTCGCGGATACTCGAAAGGTGAGCGGCAAGATACAGGTCAATATTCTGTGACATGAAGCGCACAGATCCGTCTCCCATCAGGATCTGGCCACCACCTGAATGCTCGGCATACATCTGTCCGACATGAAACGTGGGAAAATTCACAGGATGAATGATCGGGTAACCGGTGATGTCCAGCTCGCCTCCCGAGGGGCCCATATGGACGAGCGTCAAAGTCGCTGCTGCATCTGGTCCGTTTTCCGGAGTCAGAAAGCGTGGATGGACAAAACCTCCGGGAACAACACCTACCCAGGTTTTGTCGCTCAGTTTTGAGGAATGCTCACCACCCAGAATGGAATTGGATGTGCCATCGGTGAAATCCCGAAAGCGGGTTTTTGAATTCCGATAAAATGGGCCATCCGCAATCCGTGAAACATCACCATTTACCCCGGTAATGACAGTTGTCGTAAAGGGCTGAATACTGGTGAAGATGGTATTCGTGAGTGCGGATCCACATTCTCCCCAGCAGCTTTCCTGACCGTGCGACATCACATAGTGAGATCTTCCGACAGTCAGGTTCTGTCCACCGATCACGAGTGAATTTCCAGCCGCATCCAGAATTACGAATTCGTCGTCCCCTCCACTAACGGACGGGCATAAAAACAAACTGATTTTGGTACGGATGGCATCGGCATGGGAGTTTGTCCAGATCGCAGCATCCAGATCGATCTGGTCATAGATGGTGTTTCGCTCAAGGTAGGGAAGGAGCATGGTCCCCCAACCCCAGCCAGGAGCGGCATCGTAGGTGTCGGGGTCCCGGCCAGGAGAAGTGATTCCCGCCACGTATCCAGGCGGCAGGGTATTGTGAGCAGCATGGTAGTTGTGAAAGGCCAGGCCCAGCTGCTTCAGATTGTTTTTGCATGAACTTCGTCGAGCAGCAGCACGAGCCTGCTGAACGGCAGGCAATAGCAAAGAAAGCAGGATAGCGATGATCGCTATTACAACAAGCAATTCCACCAGAGTAAAGGCCTTGCGTCTCAACACTTCGCCAGATCGAGATCTGAAAGTCTTCATTTTCATTCCAGTATTGAAGATACTGCGGAGGTTTAGCATTAGCTAAAATAATTAGCGAATGCTAAATAGTGTTGACGGAGTTGTCAACAGAGTTGTTTCCGTTGGTAAATTCTCGGAAATTCAGGCAAGAGTGAGCCGCCCTCGAATCATGTTCAAGATTGGTTCAGGTGGTCATCACTGGCGAGGATGACTGTTCTACAGCAGGTCGCTCAGCACGTGGGAGGATTTGTCGTTAATCAGCTGGGCGCGGTTATGGATTTCTTCTGCCTGCTCTGTCATTCCTGCCAGGCGGCATTCTTCGGCAGTCAATTGCATCAGTTCGATTGCCAGAGGTGACTCTTCACCCAGGTCGGTACAGCGGACAGTCAGTACATTGGCCAGGTGCTCAGCGGCCTCGGCGTGTTTGCCCTGTCTGGCATATGCTCTGCCGAGTTGCTCGACACAGGAGGCCACCTGGGGATGGTTGGCGTGATGTTCTGCGGTCAGAAGTTCAATTCTGCGTTGCAGGAGTTCCACCACTCGATCAAAGTGGCCAACCTGTTCAGAAAGATCGATCGCCCGATCGACCAGCAGATCTTCCTCGCCAGTTGGCAACTCGAGTTGTCGGCTGGAAATTCTGATACTGGCGGTGGCCAGATAAGATGCCATGCGAGGATTATTGAGTTTTTCGTAGGCACGGGAAAGCAGATCCAGTACCTGGAGTTGAGTCAACGCCGGGACATATTTCAACTTGCGGGAGATCCGCACGGCCTGCTTCATCAATTTGAGTAAAGTAGAAGTCTGCTGCTGACTTTCCAGCAGGTTCCCCAGGCGGGTCATGGCATACACGTAAGGAGCGGAGGTTTCTCCGAATGTTTGTCCAAACAGGATCACGGCTCCATTTGCCGACTGAACCGCACGCTGGCCACGACCTGTATTCTGAAACAGGTCCGCAAGGGCGAAAATTGTATTTCCCATCAGTGGATGAGTTCGGACGAGTCGCTTCCTGAGCAGTTGCAGGGCCGTCTGCAGGTGATGTTCCCTGTCTGCGTTCATGGGGGAGATATCCAGTTCCGGATCTGTCTGGCCAATCTGGTATCTGAGTCGTCCCTCATGAATGCTCGATTCCAGCCGTTGCGAAATGATCATTTCCGGCAAGCGGGCGATTTCACTTTGAACGACATTTGCTTTTCCAATTCGCTGTGCCAGGGCCAGTCGCCACAGATGCAATTCGACACTCTGTCTGCCCCAGCGGGCTTCATCCTTTGCAATCGATCTGGCGAGGGAATTGATCTGGGTTTCTGCTGATTGGAAAAGTCCCTGTTTAAATAGCAGTCGACACTGAAATATTTTTCCTTTCAGCAGATCGGCTGTCATTTCAGAATCGGGGGGGAATGATTCCAGATAAGCTTCCACTTCCAGTGCGGCCTGATCATACGCATGGGTTTCAATCAGGACCTGAGCAAGATTGTATCGAGACTGACGGACCAGTGGATCGTCCAGGGGAAATGTATCGAGTCGTAGTTGCAATGCCCGTTGATGATGCTTACCGGCAGCGGCAAACCGACATTGCAGTCGCAGCAGTTCACCCAGATTGTTGTGCAGGGTAGATAGCTGGGCGGCACAATGATCGACCAGTTTCGGATCGTAATCCTTGATGGCGCATTGCCAGACATGTGCGGCATCTTCGATGCGGTTTTCTGACAGCAGGGAAGACCCCAGATTATTGAGAGCCCGGATCCGTAAACCCTGTGTTGGCGGTTTTTCATCGACCAGCAGACGCAGCACCATTCGAGTGACTGATTTCACCGAAGCCCACATCCGCAGGCTGCCCATTGTCTCGCACATGAGCACCAGCTGACGGCAGAGTTCCCGGATCTGGTCGGCATTGCGGAACCGGGTCGCGATTTCATCGACATCACTTTTGAGTGTGCCGAGTGTCCAGTCCAGGCCGAGGGAATCTTTGGTTTTCAGCGCGATCAGGACAAGATTTCCAATGGCCTCGAATCGAGGCAAAATCTGCTCGGGACTGTTCAGGGGAGTTCCGACCAGATGGCTGCGGCAGGCTTCTCGTGCCCGATCAAACTTGGACTCCCCTAAATAGAGGAGCACCTGCCTGGAAAGTGGACCATGCAGACAGGTTTCCAGAGGTGTCTGTGTTTGAAACGAACCCATAAGCGATCGGAATATCTGATCATCCAGTGACAAGGATCCATCCAGGAAGGTCCCCGTCTTCAGGATAGTTTAATCTGTAAAAAGGGGATTAATGTTCGATCTGCCAATTTGTATTCTGGCCCTGTTTGAGTGAGTTGACAAGGAAATAATCTGCTCTGCTCTGACTCCACGATAAATCGGTCAACTTGGATTGAACAATGGTCAGAGTCCGTAAGGTCTCAGTATTAAACGTCAATTGCCCAGTCATCCTGGTCACCCGGACTGGATATGTCATCTGGTTGGTCTGGCAGTTGATCAACCAGATCCTCAATTTCCAGTTGTTCAGATCCTTCAGGAATGGAAGTCGGTTCGCCTCTGAGTTGTTTCTGCAGGCGTGAAAGCTTTTCCTGCATCTTTTTCAGTTCCTGTTCCCGCCGGCTTTCCATCAGTTGCCACAGCTGATTCAATTCGTTTCTCAGTTGATCCAGCTGATACTCGGTTGTAATCCGTCCTTCCAGTCCATCAACCTGTTTCATCAGACGTGCTGCTTCAAGTGAATTGATCACTTCGAGCTGACGTGATTCGTGTATTTTTCCCTTTATCTGGCTGACCAGGGCTGCCAGGGAAGCCGCTGAATCCTGTCTTTTGGCTTCGAGCTGTGCTGTCATCCACTGACGTTCACGCTGCGTCCAGGCATCCACCTTAAGCAGGCTGCGCCCCGCCCGATAACTTCCGGCACTCAACTGCTGTTCGAATGCATCCTGCCAGCTCACATGCCCTTTCTGCAGGGTCAGGAGGACCTGATGTTCAAGAGTGGTGGGGGAAATTTTGCAGCTCCAGTCATCCTCGAGAGTCGCACCGGGGATTTTCAGCAGAACGGCATTCAACAGACAAAGTGGATCCTGTTCAGAAATCCGTGGTTCCTCACGCGGATGGAACAGCTGGCTGATCCGGTCCATGCTTCGTCGACAAGCCGTCAGAGCAGACCGATGAGCGTGGTGACCGTGCTGACGTTCAATCTGGGTCATCTCGACAAACACAGAGTGCTGACGACGGTCGATCTCATCCCGCAGCTCATTGATTTCCTGAGGGACGAGTACACTTTCAATGCCGGGATATGAGGCTGCCAGTACGAGCCAGTGTGAAGCGAATTCAATCGCTTCCTGGACGTGATTATAAAGTTCCCGTCCGGGAATGGTCACTGTCTCATGTTCGGAAAGAATGGTTTGTGTATTGCCATTGTTCAGGATCACGCTCTGAGACAACTTCCGGATTTCTGCTTCCACCAGCTGGCTCTTGTTGTATTGACCATCAATGATGGCCTGCAGCATTCGCGTGATGTGAGCCTGCAGCACCTGTCGGGTCCGCCATTCGCGGATCAGTTCCGGACGTCGGGCTGCTGCTGGTGTGTGGACACTCCAGTAGGCACGGGAAAACAGCGGGGTGGCGACATCATACGAGAGAATGTCGTGATAGGCTTCCGGTCGCCAGGCGATGACCCGGGTCCGAATCGCTCGTGTGTCGGCTTCAATGGAGGCTGCTCCGGGCCGGTAGAAGTACTGATCCAGTCTCAATCCCGAGGATCGTGCGGCAAAGGAAGCCACCCGGCTGCAATAGTTGTAAAGCTGGGTCTGGGAAGGGACGATCGAAAAACTTCGGAGGATATCAACAGCCGAAACGGAGGCTGTCGTAATTGCTCCCCGAATCATGGAAGCCCTCAACAGAAATGCTTCTGGTGATTCGGGATCCTCCGAGATTTTCTTGGCTTCTTCCCGATGTTCATCGGCCAGGGTTTCGAACTCACGGGCAATACGTCCGGAGGAAAGCCGAACATTATCGCTCATGACCAGCAAGGCAATCAGCCAGGGAGGCGGAGCAGGGAGAGTCAATTCCTTGTCTGTGTTGATATACAGGCAGCGTGAGACATGGTAGGCCCAGGCATACTCACCGACGGCAATCAGTTCCCACGTGAGACGTCCCAGATAAGAAGCCCGGTCAAACCTGTTCTGGGCATTGGCTGCCCGATTGGCATAGTCCCTGACCTGCGAATAATCGATTTCCGCAGCATTCAGTTCAGAGAAGGTCGGGATGGCTTCTTCCCTGAAAGCCGTTGGTCGGGATGGCTTCCTGGGGAGGTCTTGTCGCGGGGCCGGAGAGATGGGAATCTGGCTCGATCCTGATACGGGTTCCGGTGCCAGGATCGATTCTGACCAGTCGTTCAAATCCTGGTTTTCAATCCGACTGCTGGATGTGGCTTCAGGTTCTTCCTGATTTTCAAGCACTTCAATCTGATGGCTCAGTTCAGAAGCAGTCAGGATCTGCTTGTGATTGTCTCCGGATTCGAAGTCATCGAAAATGAAGTCGTCGTCG